>JAQBHA010000058.1:0-4965 GCA_032128215.1 Nitrososphaerota archaeon
AATTGATACATGACAACCAATTTGCATAGGAAACAACTCAAAACTGCATAATTTAAATCAGTAGTGTTTTTTGATAAAAAAATCATTTTTTAAACGATCCAAATTTTTAAGGTAAAGTAACAACAATAGAATACATGTTAACCCTTGGACCAGACGAAATGGCAAAATATTCATTTTTAGCTGAAGCCGGTCAATATCTAAAAGATAAGGGTTTTAGTTTGGTTCAATTTGGTTCAGATTCAGATCTTGAACCAATAGTTGAAAAAGCATTTTCTAGAATAACAACAGCAATTCAAAAACCGAATTATAACTCCGAACCAATAAATGAACAATTAGATCTTGAAGTATTTTCCTTTTTAATTGCTATAGTTTTATTAAAATTATGTGGGAAATATACTCTAATAAAACGATTTTCTCTTGCTGAAGCAAGACGAGCTGAAAAATTTCTTGAAAAAGATTTAGGTAAGGTATCAACTCCAACTGAAAAAGAATTAGCACAACGCATAATTAAAGATCTATTTTCTATTACAATTAAAATAGAAGAAAAAGACTTTCTTAAAATTCCAATTTCTGATTATATCACTCACGCTGTACAATTTCATGAAAGAGAATGGAAATTAATCAATCGACGAGTTGAAAGGGGCATGGTTTTTCTAACTCCCCATGAGACTGTAAGGCTAATCCGAAAAGAACTTGATAGATACATTAATTCAAAAATTATCTCAACAAACACTCCTTCAATGGTTTCTGGGTTTCAATCATATGTTGAAAAATTAACTTCTTTTTCAAAAAAATTCGAGGTACCAACTATAGTTTCAACAGAATATCCACCATGTATCAAACATGCAATTGATGTAATGGAGAAAGGTGAGAATTTGTCTCATTCTGGAAGATTTTTACTTGGAACTTATCTCTTAGGAGTTGGGAAATCAATTGAACAAATTGCCCCATTGTTTAAGAACGCACCAGATTATAATGAAAAAATAACCATGTATCAATTAAACCACCTCAAAGGTAGCTCAGGAAGTAACACTGAATACAAATGCCCTTCTTGTGAAAGAGTAAAAAGTAAAGATCTTTGTTTTGCGACGTCAGATTGTGACGGTATAATAAATCCATTACAATTTAAAAAGAAAAAGACTCTAAATGCTTGAACAAGATTTACAATTTGTAGAGGCTACTTTCAAAAAATATTATTTTGAACATTTTGATTTACTATCCATTCCAAATAGAGTATTAGAAAGAGAATTTGGTTATCAAAAATTTAATGGAGGTATGAATAGACATATTTCAATTAAAACAAATGAAGAACTCCGTTTAATGCTTATTACTAATATTCCTTCAGATGTTTATTGTTCCAATGCATATTATTCATTTCCAAATCTCCCTATGTCAGAAAAAGATTGGAAGGAAGCTGATTTGATTTTTGATATAGATGCAAAAGATCTTAATCTAGATTGTAGGATGGAACATACTTGTATCAAATGTTTTTCATGTGGTGAAGTTTCAACACTACAATCAACTTGTCCTGCATGTAAATCAACTAAAATTGAAAAAAAATCTTTAACCTGTAAAAATTGTATTGACGGAGCAAAAAATGAAGTAGCTAAACTGTCTACAATACTTGAAGAAGATCTTAATATTAAAAAAGAAAAAATTCAAGTATACTTTTCAGGAAATGAAGGATTTCATGTTCATGTAACTGATTCACCATATCAACACTTAGGTTCAAGAGAAAGAAATGAATTAGTAGATTACATAATGTTTCGAGGAGCAATGCCTGAAACTTTTGGCATGAAAAAATTTCAACCAATTAGATCCTCATTTGTAGACATTGATGCAAAGGGCTGGAGAGGAAGAGTTTCTAAACATATCTTTGGTTCAAAATCTAAACGTTCTAAAGCAATTACCGAAATAATCTCGAACGGATATTCTATTTTTCAGCAAAGACTTGATAGCATGAAAGATACTATAGGAGTTAAAATCGACCCAAATGTGACAATTGACATTCACAGAATTTTTAGACTTCCTGGGTCACTAAATAGTAAAAGTGGATTATCGAAAATTCTCTGTGAAAATATGGACAAATTTGACCCATTTCAGGATAGCTGTTTTATTGATGATGAAAATACAGGCGTTCTTGCAAATTGTCCTACTCAATTTACTCTTAAAAATAGAAAATTTGGACCATATAAAAATGAAAAAGTTAATGTTCCTAAATTTGTAGCAATTTATTTGATTTGTAAAGGTCTTGCAAATACTACGATACAAAACTAAATCTTTTATCATTTTAACAAGCAAGACATTAATTTACGGTTCTAGGAACGAACATTGCTTTGTATAGTAAGCCAAAACAAGAAAGTGCATCATCACCACCTGATGCCGGAAAATACATCCGAATAGGAATTGTCGTAGCAATTGGATTAATTGTTTTTGCAATTGTGGGTAATCAAGGCATTATAATATCAATGAATATTAGTGAATTTGGGGAAAAATTTACTAAACCTCTTTTTTACGGAGTAGTTTCTGCCGTAGTTCTTTCTTCAATTGCTTTAATTCGAGTAAATATTCTAAAAAGATCTTCAATTTTTTGGTACGGCCTTAGTACTGCCATAACCTTTCTTAATCGTGGAATAAATGATCCAGTTACTAGAAACATTACAAGTTTTAGAGATTATAGATTAAGTTACCCAAGTTTTGTAATCTGGCAAATCACCAAAGTTCTTCTTTTTGGTGCCTTTTTTGCTAATGTAATGTTTGGATTTGCAACAATATCTTTTATTGATGGAAATTATCTGGGGATTGATACTTTACCAACATTATTTCAGTTACCATTCTTAACCCCTCCTACTGATACCTCGTATACATTTGATAACGTAGTACCAATGATACCTGCTCTAATTATCTTATTACCCCCAATTCTTGGTGCTATAGGACTTCGTCTAGTTTTGTACGTTGGATTACACTCTATTATTGCAGTTGTTACTTCCTATATTCAAGATTCATCAGAAGGTAAGCCACGATTCCTCAATTATCTATCAACCATAGAAGCAATAATAGGAATTGGAGTTTTATGGGGAGCTTTTAATATGTTCTTTACAGATCAAATAGATTACAATACTAGATACATAATTGGAGGAACCTTCGTTGCAGGGTTTGCACTAATTATATTTTCATTCCTAGATAGAATAAGGGCAAAAATACTTACTCACCCAATAA
The DNA here is from genome assembly GCA_032128215.1 of Nitrososphaerota archaeon. Classification (GTDB taxonomy): domain Archaea; phylum Thermoproteota; class Nitrososphaeria; order Nitrososphaerales; family Nitrosopumilaceae; genus CSP1-1. The sequence continues at coordinate 3,220 of JAQBHA010000058.1, forward strand.
AGCGAGATATCTACATTAGAGTATTAACAATTATTGCAATCGCTATAATAGTTGGCGCTATAATGTCAGTAAATAATAGCATTGCCGATGCTAGAAAGCTAGAATATCTTGGACCTTATACTGCCCAACAAATAGGCGTAAATAGATACCTCGGAGAGCTTTACAAAGTTCAAGAAAATACTCATAATATTCAGATACAAACAGTATCTCCAAATAATATCAAAAATTACGTTAATCAAAATGCAGACGTGTTAAATGTTATAAGAGTTTGGGATTGGGATGCTGCGTTTGCAAAATTAAAACCTGAAATTGGTTTGATACCTTATGTTGATTTTGAGGACAATGACATCTTAAGGTTCAACAATACTCTTTATTGGACCGCATCCATGAAACCAATCCTACCTCCATCAGTAAGTACAGAAAATAGGTGGTACAACGAACATCTTGTTTATACACATGTTCCAAATGGCCTTCTTACATTAGGTGCAACTGATGGAAATATAGTTGACAGTGCAAAATTCTTCAAACAAAGATCTATCTACTATGGGGAAGGAGGATTGTTAGAACAGACTTGGTCTGGATATCCTGTAAATAGAGGAGATGTTAGTGCAGAATTAAATAGTGCATTCTATAGTGGCGCAGGTGGTCTAACCCTAAACCCTCCAACTAGCTGGATTTTTGAACCAAATTTTCTTTTGTCATTTCCAGCTGAACCAGTTCACATAATGCGATACAAGGATATTGAGCAGCGCATGGAATTACTCTATCCATATTTTCTGTATAATTTGTTCGGAAAGGAATTGGATTCATTACCAGTAACTGATGGTACAAATACATATTGGTTGGTCCCTCTAATAGTAGGTTTTGGAACTCAAGATGTCCCCTGGTCAATGGGAAATCCCTATCTTAGATTAGTTGGATATGGATTGATAGATACCTATGACGGTTCCATTCAATTAATTAAAACTGGAGATGATTTCTTCAGTGATATGTTTGCTAGTCAATACGAAGATCAATTTATAGAAATTCCTCTATGGCTTGAAGAACAAATCCGGTATCCCGTTGAATTATTTAATTGGAAAACTGAGATGTATAATATCTACCATGTTACCAATGTAGAAACTTTTATCCAAGCAAACGAATTCTATGAGATTCCACGTGGATTAGAAACATACTATATCGAAGCAAAACCCCTTGGATTTGAAAAAACAGAATTCATTGGTTTGTTATCCCTTGAATTGAGAGGTTCTCAGGGTAGAAACCTGGCAGGCTATATGATAGTTGAAAATGATCTAGATAATCTTGGGAATATGCAATTTTATGAAGTGCCGTTGGATTCAACAACTAAACTGATAGGTCCAACTGCAGTTGGGGAAGCCCTTGATAGAGATCCAGACTTTGCACAGCTCAAAACATTATTGAGGAATCCTAGAATTGGTGATAATATATTATATCGAGTAGGAGATCAAGATGTTTACTTTATTCCAGTTTATACTGCAGGTGCAGGTGGTGTTGTTGCTCAATTAGGTACAATCGCTGCAGTTGGTGCTGCTTTTACCGGTGAATACTATGTTGGTTTAGGTGCAACTCAGCAAAAAGCCTTTGAAGCATATCTTCAAAAACTCTCCGGTGTGTCTTCCTCTTCCACTTCCACTTCCACTAATGGAGAATTTTCTCTTGAATTTGATAGAACCGCAAGAATGGAAAAAATTAAATCAATTATTGAAGGAGAAGAACTACAGCTCC
>JAQBHA010000059.1:0-27094 GCA_032128215.1 Nitrososphaerota archaeon
CACTTCGCCAGATTTCTACTCGATAAGTAACTTGATCAAAGTTCTTGTCAGTTAATTGATCAAAAAATCTTACAGCCATGTTTGCACTAGTTACTTCACCAACAGTAATATCAGATGGAGTTAATTGAGTACTTACTGTGACTTGCATACCAGCAAAACTAATTGGTGGTGCTTGGTCTCCGCCCAAGCCGTGTGCAAATACTTCATCAACTAATAATGGAGCTAAAAAAATTCCAATTAATACAAGAACTAATGGTAATGCAGAGGACAATTATCTTAATTAGTTCGATTTCCTTATTTAAAGCTGCTATAGAATTCTCAGATCTTGGTAAATTGTTTTAATTATGAATTGATAAGATAGTGGATGATTTTTATATCTAATAAAAAAATTTAAGCTGTTGAAATTTCTAGCTATTTTATTTTTGATTCAATTGATGCTAATTCCAGCATTTGCTCAGGACTATAACCAAATTGTGTCAAGTGATAAAGGAACACTTGATGTTGGAATTACAACAATTCCAGAAAAACCAGTTGCTGGTGGAGTTACTAAATTCCAAATTAATTTTATTAATCCAAAGACAGAAAAAATCCAAGAACATATTGATTATAAATTCACTTTACAAAGAGATGGCGAAAATGTTTTTGGTCCAACCGATTTAATCCATACATCTGAAGGGTCAGTTACAATTCCTGTTGAAACTAAAGAAGTTGGTACATATTTTGGATTAATTGAAATTGAAGGAATTCTTTTCCAACCAATTCCAGTAGAAGTTGTATCATTTAGTATACTAATTGCAGATGCTCAACAATCAGGTAATGGAGCTAAAGTCGATGGAGGAGGTTGCTTGATTGCAACAGCCACTTTTGGTTCTGAGTTATCTCCACAGGTACAACAATTACGAGAGTTACGTGATAATGTTGTGTTAAACACAGAATATGGAAAGTCGTTTATGGCAGGCTTTAACGAATTTTATTATTCATTTTCACCAGCCATAGCAGACTATGAGCGTGAAAATAGTTTTTTCAGAGATACTGTAAAAATAGTACTAACACCCCTGTTGACCTCTCTGTCAGTTCTTAGCTATGCAGATATCGATTCAGAAGAAGAAATGCTAGGATATGGAATTAGCTTAATTTTGTTAAATGTTGGAATGTATTTTGGCATTCCAGCAGTAATTATTACAAAAATGGTACAACTTCCAAGAAAATGTGACACTAGGTTTGAGAATCCAAGTGAGGTTTTTATGGATCCATTAGAGTAGCAAGGGCAATGAAGACTAAAGTAATAGGCTCAATCTTTGTTCTGATTGCAATTGTAGTAGGAATAACTGCAATTGCTCCAGCAGCTTTTGCAGATCATACAACTGCTTCTGTTAGTATCCCTACAGGAACTTCTGTTCCTGGATGTGAAACAACAAAGGCATGCTTTGTTCCAAACCAGGTAACAATTGATGTTGGTGGAGAAGTCACATGGACAAATAGTGACTCTGCAGCACATACTGTAACTAGTGGAACAGCTAAAGATGGTCCTGACGGAATATTTGATAGTAGTTTGTTTATGGCAGGAAAAACTTTTTCTAAAAAGTTTACTGATGCCAAACCAGGTACAATTCCATATTTCTGTATGGTTCATCCTTGGATGGCTGGTGAAGTAATTGTTCAAGCAGCTGGAATGGAAGAACCCAAAGATGTGCCAAAAGAAGTAATGAAAGGAACAATGGTTAGTGGAATGTCAAAGGATGGTTCTATAATGGTTAAAATTGATGCAACCAAACCAACCGCAAAAGAAATGATGAAAATTGATGTAACATTTACAAATAAAGATGGTACACCAGCACAACACACCAACTATGATATAAAAGCAACACAGGATGGAAAAGAAGTTTTATCCGCTAAAGCAGCTCATCAACATGAAGGAAAGGGCGCACATACCACAATGGCTTTAGGGTCTGATAAACCAGTAGATGTTCAAGTAACTCTAAATGGTTTTGGATTACCTGGTGAAGAAGCTAAATGGATCGGTCCAAAAGGTGAAGTAGTAAATCTACAAGTTGTTCCAGAATTTGGCACAATTGCAATGATGATTCTAGTAGTATCTATTATCAGCATCATAGCAATTACTGCAAAAACTAGAGTAATTCCAAAACTTTAGGAATACTCTTTCTTATTTTCTTTTTATTTCTAACGTATTGTAAGAGGATAATTCTTGTAAGATGATTTTTATCTGAGGCTTAGATTACTATCCCAATGACTAATAAAAAAAGTAAGTGCATTTATGCTATAGTTTTACTAATAGTAGTAATTACTTTACCAGAAGCTTTTGCTTCAAACACCGAAGTAAATATTCCTGCAGGTACATCTGTTCCTGGATGTGAAAATACAAACGAATGTTTTGTACCAGCTTCAGTAATTGTGCATCCCAAAGATTCAGTAACATGGTCAAACAGTGATTCTTCTGCACATACTGTAACTAGTGGAACAGCCGCAAAGGGACCAGATGGAAACTTTGATAGTAGTTTGATTATGGCAGGAAAAACTTTCACCCACAAATTTGACACGCTAGGAAATTATCCATATTTTTGTAGTGTTCATCCATGGATGATGGGTAATGTATTAAACACCGTTGGGGGTGGTATAGAGGTTCCATTGGGAAAAATAACTGTTGGGGGAGATGATATGCCAAAAGAAACTGTGGCTACAGCTATGTCTTCTGATGGTTCTGTAAGAGTAGAGATTGTTACTAGTAAACCCACACCTAATGAAAAGCTACCACTAGAAACAAGATTTAGGGATGCAAGTGGTGGTGGCCTAAAGGCTCATGTAAATTATGACATTACAGCAATTCAAAACGGTAAGATAGTTCTATCAGAGATCGGAGTACACAAACATGAAGGAACTGGTAAACATATTACAGAAGTTTTAGGCTCTAATGATCCAGTGAACATACAGGTAACGCTAAATGGTTTTGGATTACCCAGTGAAGAATCTAAATGGACCGGTCCAAAAGGACAAGTGATAAATCTACAAGTTGTTCCAGAATTTGGTACAATTGCAATGATGATTCTAGTAGTATCTATTATCAGCATCATAGCAATTACTGCAAAAACTAGAGTAATTCCAAAACTTTAGGAATACTCTTTCTTATTTTCTTTTTATCATTGCAATTATTGCTAAAATAACACCTGCGCCTCCAAGTGATAATCCAAATACGCCAAAGTTGTATGCTGTTTGTGTACTGATTTCGCCAGTACTTGAATCAATGCCACTAATTTTTGATTTAATATCAGTGACATCTTTTTGTAAAGAAGACATTGCATTTTTCAAAGATGCTACTTCTTGACCAGATGAAGAACCCGATGATGGTGGAAAGTCAAGAACTGTAGTACTTTCAACATCTTCTATAGGAATTTCAATGTTTACTGGAACACCGTCAATGTCTCCTTTTAGTTCAATTACCAACGAACCAATTTTTGTTGGAATAATTTTTGAAAGATAATGGCCAGGTCGTGGATCAGAATCAATATCTAATATTTTAGTAACTCCACCCATCCCAATCGTAGATTGTAAATTTTTAAAGGCACTTATCACTCCAGATTTTATTCCTTCAGATGGACTTTCGCTGATTTGATAGACTATGACATTTCTAAATCCAACAACTGGGGGTTCGACATCCCAACCTACTTCAATCTCATATTGTTCTACCTGTACGCTTGTGTGTGCCTCTGCTGTGGAAAAGACAATACCACTAATGAGAAGGGCAGAAAGAATAGTTAAAAGAATACGCACAAATGGTGTTAGTTTTTTACATGTATTATCTTTTCTCGAAATGGTACAAATATAGAATCTCTCAATTGTTTAAATTATCAAGCGTGGTTGTGACAATAAATGAAGAAATTTTTGTTAATTTTGTTATTTGTCTTGTCAATAGGAATACCATTAGCCGAAGGACACCCATTTACAATTGAAACAAATCCTCCTCAAGCATCAAATGTGCCTGTAGGAATCACACAAATTTCAATTCAATATTCCGAAGCAATTGAAATTGATTTTAGTACACTTAAGGTGTATGATAGTAACGGAGATCAAATTGACAATAAGGATACCGCATACTTTGAAGGGGATAATTCTCTAGTTATTACTACGTCTCCATTACAAGATGGTGTCTATACTGTAACAAGTAAAGTTCTTTCAAAAATTGATGGACATCTTGTTGATTATGCATTTGTTTTTGCTGTAGGTGATGTAAAAATAGATCCATCATTGTTAGAACAGCAAGGTTCCTCTGAAAATTTATTTTATCCAGAAGCAGGAGCTAGATTTCCAGGATTTGTTGGTCAAACAATTGTTCTTGGTGGTGTAATTTCTTCACTATTAATTTGGCGAACTCAACAGAAAAAATTAATTGGGGACAAACTTGCACAGTTACAAGAAAAATTTCATAGTAAATATTTATCAATTATTGGTATTGGCATAATTGCTGTTTTTATTTCAAATATTTTGATGTTAGTTATTCAGACTTTACGATTAGATGCATCTGCATTTGATGCTATTCAAACATCATTTGGTACTACATGGATGATTAGAATGGGAATAACTATTGGATTACTGGTTGTGTGGTTCTGGATCGAACGAAAAAAATATCTTTCCATAAAAAATCAGGTTCCACTTTTGATTCTTTCTCTTGCATTAATTGGAACTTCTACAATGATTGGTCATGGTGCGGCAAGTGAACAAATACCAGCAATAGTTTTGGATTATATACACAATCTTATCGCATCAATATGGATTGGGGGAATAATCTTTTTTGGATTCATTTTACTTCCTACCTTATCGATTCTTGAAGATAAAAAAAAGGAACTGCTTTCACTTGCAGTACTACCAAGATTTTCTATTATGATAATAATATCTCTGGGAATTCTAATAATATCTGGACCAACTCTCTTATGGTTCTTAGAAAGTAATGTAGGATTACTTGTAGAATCCACCTATGGGAGTCTTATACTAGCAAAAATTGCAATTGCATCAATAATGGTTGTTCTAGGGGGATACAAACAATTTGGAATACAAAATAAAGCTGAAAAAAACCTGAAATCTGGTTCAATTGCTGTACATAAAAAACTTAGACGTTCTCTAAAAGCAGAGACTGTTTTAGGAATTGCATTACTTGGAGTAGTTGCATTGTTAACCAATGGGAGCTTACCTGCTGGAGAAATACAACAAGTGCAAGCACGGGAAATTATCTATGGATTTCACACAATACAATTTTCTGAAAATGCCAAGTTTGAAGTTACCATTAATCCGTTTACTAGTGGGCAAAATACTATTAGTGTAATTGTATCAGATGTTAATGGGAATTCATTAAATGATATTGATAATCTTAAGATTAAGGTCTCAAATCCACAACGAAATATTTCTCCAATTGAGATCCCAGTAACTTCAGTACTAGACGAAAAAACTTCTATAGTCCAATTTGACGGAGATGTCATATTTGGTTTTTCAGGTAAATGGCAAGTAGAGATAGAAGCTCAACGAACTCAGGTAGTTAATGAAGATGTGGTTCTTGATCTAATAGTAAAACCAAAACTCACACAATTAAAAACTGAAATTACAGAATATCCGTTTCCATCAATTGACTCTGCACCTCTTTATCCCTTATTTGATGGAAAAAATACCATATGGATAAGCGATCCCTCAAAACCAAGATTATGGAAGTTTACAATCGATGATAAAAAGTTTAGTTCGTTTGAATTTGAAGGTCTTACATCAATTGTTCTAACTCAAGATAATAATGGAAATATTTGGTTTACAGATACACCAAATAATAAAATAGGATTTCTTAATATAGAATCTGAACAAATTCAAACCATTTCACTTCCTATGAAAGCAATACCAATTTCATTGCAGACAGATTTGGAAAATAACATTTGGGTTTCACTGGTAGACAAAAACATGTTGATAAAATATGATCAAAATTCTGGAAATTTTAAAGAATTTACAATTCCTACGGCAGAAGGAGGACCTTTTGCTCTATCTAGGGATTCATTTGGGGATATTTGGTTTACAGAATCTAACGCATCAAAAATTGGTGTAATAAATACAAAAACAGGAAAAATTAAAGAATTTACTTCTGATTTTCCTATAGAATCGCCAGAAGCTCTTTACTTTGATAAGGAAGGCATGTTATGGATAACTGCTCATTCAGGACTTGCGTTGATAAAGTTCAATCCAGTATTAGAAACGTTTGAAAGAATTACGATTTCTGATCCAAAAGCATTACCATTTGGTATGACTGAAGATAGATATGGAAATATTTGGTTTGCCCAACATACTACTGATAAAATTGCAGTATATGATCCACAAAATAATAATCTTATCGAAGTACAAATACCTACTGAAACATCATTTATACAATTTTTAACTTCTGATGATAATGAAAATATTTGGTTTGTAGAACAACGAGGAAATAAACTAGGGGTAATAAAAATTTCTGAAACTCCAAGTTTGGGAGTGACGCTATCCCAAGTTCAAGATATTGAATTAAAATATGTTGAACTTGTATCACCACTGATTGCATTAGGTATTATTGCAACATCATTATTTTTTGTAAAGAGTGTTAGAGATAAAAGAAGAATCGATTCTTTAATTCAATAATTTAAAAAATTTTTTGTTTAAAGTAATCATTGAAATTAATCCAACTGCAAGTATTAGAAAAACTAGAGCCCCAAACTCTGGTACAACAACTAAACCAAATTCAGTACTTGAATTTGTTCCTCGAATATTTTCAAATCGTATCACCGTAGGTCCACTTTGACCTTCCATGAAAGTATAATCTTCGAATTGACCTCCTACAGGAGCATTTCCTGAAGTTTTGTAAATTTCAACATTATTTTGTAAAATAATAAAGTTGTACGTGGATTGTCTTAGAGGTGCACCAGTATTTCCATCACGTATAGTAAAAACAAATTTGGTGTTTGTGTTAGGTTCAATTACCATAGGATCCCAAGAAAGATCCACTTGGAATCTTTCGTCTCTTGTCATAGCAGACATGGGAAATTCTGCCTTATCACTTGTTTCTAGTGTAAATAACATGTAATCGGGTAAATCATCACTAATTTTTTTTTGTTCCTGTTTCAGGTATTGAAGATGATCTTGAAGTAGTACAAAATGAACAATTCTTTCTTTTTCTTCGGTATAATCATCAATTATCACATTTGATTTGAATAAATCGATTCCATTGATTTTTCCAGTGTAGCTAGGTGCTAAAAATTCATCAAAGTTTTTGGGAAAGTGTATCTCATCATGAACAACTGGAATATGAGATATAATTTTTTCATTCCAATTAAATGGCATCTTAAATGTTACCACATTATTATTAGAATCATAATTAAAATCGAATAATTTATCAAAATATGATTTTGTTTTAAAATCGATTATATTCCCATTTGTACTTTGTTGTTCATAATTATTTGTTTCAACCATGCTGACATCCAAAGAATATACGCCCAATCCTTTAACAATATTAGTTGGTTCATCAATAGTTCTTATTTCAATTTCAAAATTAAATAGTCCTCCAGATTCAAAGATATTTTCTTCTAGTTGAATTGGCTGAGAATCTGTTGCATACCAAGCTCCAAGTAAAGAATCTTTTTCAGCAATAATCTGTGTCTCTGCTTGTTTGGTTGGAATAATATGAATTAGGAGGTTACCGTCTGGAGTGAAAAAATAATTTCTGAAAATTGTTTTATTTTCATGATAAAGTCCTATTAAAAAAGTAACATTTTTTACATTTTTCTTTGTTTCTTTATCGATAGCAGTAATTGAGATTTTTTTATCATTTGATTCATCAGTATAAAGTGGAAGCTCAACTGATACAGAAAGTTTTCTACCATCTATATCAATTAAGGTAGTATCAGTTCCCCATCCATGACCATATGAATTTTCTAGTGGTATAAGAATAATCAACGATATGCTGGTCAAAATAATTAATTTTTTATTTTTCATAATGTTACAAGTTTTACTGTATCCATTTTTTTATTTGTTTGAAAATCGTTTGTAACTGTAGAAACTCTTTCAGCGTCACCATCAATTACAAAGAGCTCCATACACTTATCGCCTTCAATTTTGCTGTGAAGATGAGTTATGATAAGATCTTCAAAATTATGTTTTATTCCGCTAACAATATGATCAAATTCATCATTGTGAACAACAAGTAGTATAGCGTGAATGTTTCCTGAGAGTTCATTTTTTTGTTTTGCCTCAGAAACAAAGTTTCGAATTCCTGCACGTATTGCTTCAGACCTACCAGAAAATCCCATTGATTTTTGTAGCTTATCTAATTGGGAAAGAATTTCATCATTTAATGAGATTGAAACAATTGGCATGTGCTTAAAGTTATTAAATGTCTTATATATTTAGTACTAAAAATTATTAACTTTTATTAGATTTATTAATAATAATAGGTAGCAATTGTGTGCTCAATCAGACAAAGGCTGCAATAATTGTCATTATGATAATCATTCCTTTATCCATAATTGCCATATGGAACTCAGCAAGATTTCAAGAATTTACTAACAGTACTGTGGAAAACCAAAAGATAGTTGCTTTAGCTTCATTCTATCCGCTTTACGAGTTTACAAAAGAGGTTGCTAAAGACAAAGTAGATGTTTCGATACTTGTTCCACCAGGCATAGAACCACATGATTGGGAACCATCGATACAAGATCTTCAACGAATTCAACATGCTGATATTATTATAATAAATGGAATTGGATTTGAAAATTGGATTGAAGGTATTAAAAAATTAAATTCAGAGATTATTATAATTGATTCAAGTAATGGTATTAATATTAAAAAAGAAAGTGGTATTGATGAACAAGAGGATGGCCATCTTAATACTTCATTAGCAGATCCACATATATGGTTAAATCCTTCTTTGGCAAAAATTCAAGTAAAAAATATTGCTGACGGTTTAAGAGATTTGGATCCTGAAAATAGTCTTTATTATCATGATAATTCTGAAAACTATATTAAAAAATTAAATAGTTTAGATTTGAAAATTAGAACCGAATTATCAAATTGTACTAAAAATTTTATAGTATTTCATAATGCATTTACATATTTTGCAAAAGAATATGGATTAAATCAGTATACTGTGGTATCTAACGGACCACATGGTGAACCTACATCAAAAACTATAGAAAAAATAATTAATTTAGCTAAAGAAATGAAAATTAAAGTAATCTTTACAGAAGAAGGAGTGGATAAACGTACAGCACAAGTGATTGCAAAAGAAATTAGTGGTAAAGTGTTAACATTATCACCTGTGGAAATTAGTGATGAAAATAGTTCCTATATTGAAAAGATGGATGTAAATCTAGCCAACCTAAAGGAGTCATTGTGTAATTGAAGATTGTTGAAATAAAAAATCTAACAGTTGAATATCCAGGAGTTAGAGCACTTGATAATGTGAGTTTTTCAATTGAACAAAAAGATTTTCTAGGAATAATTGGACCAAACGGAGCTGGAAAGTCTACACTCTTTTCTTGTATGTTGGGACTATATACTCAATACAGCGGTTCAATTCACTTTTTTGGGGAAAATATACAAAATTCAAAAAAGTACCTACGAAATGTAGGTTATGTGCCTCAAAAACCTGTTTTTGAGAAGAATTTTCCAATAACAGTAAGAGAGGTAGTAAAAATGGGATTGAAACGGAATGATAATGAAAAAAGAGTAGATGAAGTTCTTCAAGACGTATGGATTCATGAGCTAAGTCATAAAAGGATTGGAGAGTTATCTGGGGGACAACAGCAACGTGTATTCATAGCCAAAGCACTAGTTGGAGATCCTAAAATCCTAATTTTAGATGAACCAGTGACTGGAATTGATGCTCAAAGCATAGAATTATTTTATGGAATATTAAGTGAGCTCAACAAAAAACAAAATATTACAATAATTTGGGCGTCTCATGATTTAGATGCGGTAAATAAACTTGCAAACAAGGTAGCATGTCTTGATAGAACACTATTTTTTCACGGAGTATCAGATGATTTCTTCAGTAATGAAGAGCTAGTTAAAAAATACTCTGAATCTTCAATGCAAAAACATATGCACCACCATATAGAATCATGACACTAGAAATTTTTTCTTACGGTTTTATGCAAAGAGCTCTAATTTCAGGTATAGCTATTGCTTTGTTATGCTCAGTAGTTGGATTATTTTTAGTTTTAAGAAGATATTCCTTATTTGGTGATGCTATCGCTCATTCTTCGTTTGGAGGAATAGCATTAGGACTTTTAATTGGTATTTATCCAATGTGGACTGCTTATATAATTTCACTTGCAAGTGCATTAGTTATTACAAGAATAAAACAGAAATTTGACATATCTGGTGAAGCATCTGTCGCAATTTTACTTTCATCAGGAATTGCAATAGGATTAATTTTAATCAGTCTGTCTGGTGGTTTTAACCTTGATATTTTCAGTTTTCTTTTTGGCAGTATACTACTCATAAGTGTTGAAGATACAGTACTTATTCTCGGTCTTACAGGTGTAATTTTAATTATAATTTTACTACTATATCGAGAATTAATTTATTCTACATTTAATGAAGAACAAGCAAAAGTTAGTGGAATTCCAGTTGAAAAGATAAACTATCTAATAGTTTTCATTGCTGGGATTACTGTTGTAACATCGATACAGTTAGTTGGGATATTACTTATTTCTGCACTATTTGTAATTCCCAATGTAACTGCCATAATGTATGGCCGTAGCTTCAAACAAACTGCCTTTCTTTCAATCGCATTTGCAGTTTCGGCAGTAATAGTTGGTATACTAATTTCTTATTTGTTTGATATTACTCCATCGGGAGGAATTGTAATGTTATCAATTGCAATTTTTGCAGTTACAGTCAGTCTAAAATCTTTGGGATTGATAGAAAGTTCTAAAATGCATCGAAAAAAATTATTTTTGTCGAATCACTTTATTTAAGGTGAGTGGAACATTAGAACGATCAAATGGTTTTACAACATAGTCCCTTGCACCAAGTTTAATTGCGTCTTGAACAATGTGTTTTTCTTCAACAGATGTAATCATTACAACTTTTGCAGTTGGATCTATCTTAAGAATTGCGCGCAAGGCTTGAATTCCATCTGCTCGTGGCATGTTAACGTCCATTGTTACTAGATCTGGTCTGATTCTTTGAAAAGCTTTAACACCTTCAATACCATCAGCAGCTTCAAAAATTTCTGATGCAAGACCATTATTTTTTATAATATCTTTTAGAACACTTCGCATAAATGATGCATCATCTACAATTAAAATTTTAGATGCAACTCCTCTAGTCATAGTACTGAATACCTCTGTTGCATACAAATTCTTGTCGAAGATAGAGTAATAATCCTAAGTTTGTTCTACGTGAACACACATTTTTGGAAAATCTGATAGTGTTTTTTCCTGTTTGGTTACAAAAGAGCTTAATCATTTTATTTACCTGCTATAAACTCAGAAAGAGTATCCGTTGAAAGTTTCTTTTGATAAATTCTATCTCTTGCGCTGATAGGAATAAATGAATTTTGTAATTTATGGCCCCAAAGAGTTTCATCCATTCCCAGAACAAGAAAACGATTTGGTTTTAATACAGCATAAAATTTTTTGAAAATTAGATCTTGTGCATCTTTTCCATAATATATTAATAAATTTCTACAAAATACAACATCAAGATATGTGGCTGGAAATGTTGTAATATCTCCAAGATTAAATGATACTAAATTTTTTATTTTTTCGATTATTTGGTACTCGCCATTTTCATTTTTTTTAAAATATTTTGAAATTAATCGTGCATCTAAATTTTTTAAATTATCATTACGATAAACTCCAGATCGTGCTTCTCTTAATGAATTTAAGTTAATATCAGTGGCAATTATTTTGAATTTGTAGTTAGTATTCTTGAGTGCTTCATTAAACATTATTGCAAGGCTATATGGTTCTTCTCCTGATGCACAACCACAACTCCATATTCGTATAGTATCAGTCGGTTTAATCAGTTCAAGTAAATTAGGAATTACTTTTTGCATAAAGAATTGCCAGACTTGTTTATCACGAAAAAATTTTGTTACGTTAATTGATAGAGAATCATAGAGAGAACCTATTTCCGTAGGTTTGGAATTTAGAAAATTTACATACTCTGAACTATTTTTTATATTTAACATTTTCATTCTAACATGGATTCTTCTAGCTAAAAATGCTGGTTTAAAATATGATAAATCTAATCCATGTTTTTTTAATATGGATTCTTTAATTTGTAGAAGATCTTTATCTGAAATGGAAACTTCCAAAGTCATATTTAGTTTACCTCCTTTTGTAATTCATCAATAAGAGAATCCATCTCTGTGTTTTCAGAACCAGTACTATATTTTCTGGAATCTGTAATTGATGAAAATTCTGAAGAGTTATCTTTACCATTATTAGTTATAAGTTTCCGTGCATCATCAGAGTTCTGAACAATTATCATATGTATTCTAATTCCACTTTTCTCCCCGATTAGTTCTGTATCAGCAATTATTGCAGATTCTGATGGTTTTATGACATCATTGGTAGTGTCATATATCATTGATGCAACGTCACCTTGCATGTAATCAGGAGTAGAAAGATCAACTCTAAATCCAGTACCTATAGACAATGCATTAAAAAATGAACCAGTCAAAATATTGGCAACTTCTTGGATTGCGGAGGCTCCCATTTCATCTATTTCATTAATTTTATCTTTACCAAGAAGTTTTGCTGCAATCATTTTAGCATATTTCATTTTGATTGCATAACATATCTCAATATGGATATCTCCTTTACCTCGTAATCTTACTCCACACATTGGTATTTCATTAGTACTCAGTCTAATGTTTTTTGGATTGAAATATTTTTTATCTAAAATCATAACTTTGTAAGTTATCTGTTCAGCCAGCAAGGTAGAAAGTGATGATGAAGTCTGTAATGCAATATACTCATTGATAATTTTAGTAAAATTCTTAATTTCTTTAGGTTTGAGATCTAATGATTCGTCCATTTTTATCTCCTAAATTATCATTCCTGGATCAAGAATTAGTGCAACTTTTCCATCAGGTAAAATCGTAGCATTTGTAAAAGAGTTTTTAGAATCAGAGGTGTTACTAAATTTCTTAATTACGATCTCTTGTTTGCGCTCAAATGAATCTACAACTAGCCCATAAAGCTTACCGCCCTTGTCTACAATTACTATAGTAACTTCATTAGAGATAGTAGCATCGTCTTGTTTTAATTCAAGTATATCTGAAACTCGAACAATTGGGACTATCTTATCTTGATGTTCAATTACTTCTACACCATGTACACTCTTTATTTCATTTTTATTGAGTCTTAGTGTTGTAGTGATGCTAGATAATGGAACAACAAATTTTTCGTTAGAAACATTGACTAATAATCCACCTATGATTGATACGCTAATGGGTAGTAATAAGATCATTGTAGTTCCTAATCCCTTCTTTGATGATATTTGTACATGTCCTCCAACATCTTCTACTCTGTTAATTACGACATCCATCCCAACTCCTCTTCCAGAAATATCAGTAATGCTCTTTGCAGTTGACAAACCTGGAGTCCCCAACAAATCTATTGCTTTATCATCAGAAATTTCATTGGCTTCTTCTTGTGTTAAAATTCCGTTTTCGACGGCTTTAATTTTTAAGCGTTCAAGATCAATTCCTTTACCATCATCTTCAATTTTTATGGCAATTTGTTCTCCTATATGATAAGCAGTTAATCTAATGTAACCTGATTCAGGTTTGCCTAAAGATTTTCTTTCAGAAGTTGTTTCTATTCCGTGATCTACACAATTTCTGAGTATGTGTAGGAGGGGATCAGTAATTGCATCTAATATGGTCCTATCAAGTTCTATCTTTGCTCCTTCCATCTGTAATTGAACCTTTTTTCCTAGCTGGTTAGAAGTATCACGTACCACTCTTTCAAATCTTCTAAATATAGTTTCAATAGAAACTAATCTAAGTTTCAAAGACTGGTATTGTAAATCAGTTACAAGTCTTCCCAAATCCAATAAGGATGTTTTAGATTTAACAGAACCTTCTTTTCGGATAGAGTTTTCTAATTTCATTTTTGAAATTATTAGTTCTCCGACCAAATTTACAAGATAATCAAGATCAGCCATTTTCACTCTAATGGTAGGTGATTGTGAGATTGACATTGATTCAGTATTTTCTAAAGGGTGAGATTCATTCGGGTGTTCAAGCATTAAGAGATATGAATCTAAATCAATTTTTTTATTTTCATCATTGATCATTTGTTGAATTGTATCAATACATTTGAAAAGAACACTTGCAAGATTAGAATTAAGTTTTAATTGTTTCTTTCGAATCTTATCAAAAATATTTTCAATATTCTTACATAATTCTTTGGTCTGTTCATATCCCATTGTAGCTGCCATACCCTTAATTGTATGAGCAGAACGAAATATTAGATCCAAGTGATCTTTAATATCGGGGTTTTCTTCAAGTTTTAGTAAAGCTTGATACATAATGTCAACGTGTTCTAAAGCTTCTGACTGGTACATCTCTCTATAATTAGTATCAGACAAGTTTTTCCACTACTTCTTGAATTGTTTGAGAAATTTTTCCGGTTGGTAATAATTTGTCAACTGCATGAAGATCTACTGCAGCTTTTGGCATACCATAAACTACCGATGAAGCACTATCTTGAGCCATTGTTTTGCCTCCTCGTTTTTTAATAGTTTTCATACCAAAGGCACCATCATGTCCCATTCCTGTTAGTAGAACTCCAATAGTATTGGAACCAAAAACTTCAGATGCAGAAACCATAGTCATGTTTACTGCAGGTTTTACACCAAATCTTTTTGGTCCATCTATTAATTTAATTCTCATATTGGGTTCAACAATCATGTGATACCCACCTTTAGCTACCAAAACCATTCCTTCTTTGATTATATCACCATCTTCAGCTTCTTTTACAGGTAGAGCACAATTTTCATCTAATCTAAGTGCAAATGGACCTGTAAACTCTTTTGGCATATGTTGAACAACTAAAATTGCAGCTGACAGATCCGCGGGGAGTGACGAAAGAATTGCCTGAACTACGTTAGGGCCTCCTGTGGAAGAACTTATTACAACTACTCTAGTAGCTGCATTAGGTGCAGCTACAACTTTTCTTTTTGGTTTTAATTTTTGAATGTTTTTTATTATAAGTTGACTAGGATCAGATTTTGCAGCAATTTCAATTTTGGATAGAAGAGTTTCCTTAAGTTCTGACATTTGGTCTGGATTAGAAGTAGAAATAGGAACAAAATCTAATGCACCATTTTCTAATGCATCTAAAACAATTTTTGCACCATCTTGAGAAAAACTACTTACAACAATAATTGGAACAAGCTTATCCTGCTTTACTACTTCTTCAATAAATGTAAGTCCATCCATTGTTGGCATTTCAAGATCAAGTAAAATTACATCTGGTTTTTCATTACTGAGTTTACGTAAAGCCTCTGCGCCATCTCTTGCTGTATTTGTAACCTTAATGTTATTTTTAGATATAAGATCACTTAGAAGTTGAGTCATGTATTTTGAATCATTTACTATCCATACCTCAATTTGATCTTCAACAGATTTTGTCATCATTTTTTGTCAATTTCCAATTTTCTAAAAAAATTATGATTGAAGATTAAATTTCAATCATAATAAAAGAATTATTTTGGTACCTCCTTTGAAGAGATATTCTTTTCATCTTCTCTGAAAACTTCCCGAAGTTCTTCTGGTATATCATCATCAAAAGCTAGATTTTGATTTTTTTCAGAATTAATTATATCGTGATTTTTTAAACTAGAATTATCAATGTTAGAGATTGGTATTTCAGTTTGATTTTCAGATTCTTTGTAATTTTCTTCAGAATCTTCAAGCAATGCGATAATATCTAAAAGCACTATTAATTTCCCGTTAATTTTTGCAATTCCTTTTATGTAATGATGTGATTCAAAGGAATCTGATGGTACAGGTTCAATATCACTTACAGATATATTCAAAACTTGTTCTACTTTGTCAACTATTAGACCATAAATCGAATCTCTTACATCTGCAATTATAATTTTGTAGTTTTTTTTATTTGAAATATCTGCTTCTCCAAATCCTAATCTCTTCTTAATATCAATTACAGGAATAATTAATCCTCGCAGGTTCATTACTCCTGTAACATATTTTTTAGCTTTTGGAACACTAGTAATTTCTAAAAAATCCCTAATCTCTCTTACTTGTTCTATAGGTACCGCATAATTTTCTTTTTTTTTATTAGATTCGTTTACTAAACTAAAAGTAATAGCTTTTAGAGAATCAACAGGGACGGTTTCAACTTTCAATTTTTGCCCTCTCTTCTGATTCAGAACGTGAAATCTCTTCAAATTCACTAGTTGAGATTTTATTTTTGGACTGGTTTTTCATTACTTTTTTTGATTGATGATCGTTTTTTGATTCATTAAATTGTGGAGATTCGTATACAGGGACTTTGAATAACTGTACTTTTTTTGCTAGTTGCTCAGCCATTAAAGCAATATTTTGGCTTGAAGTTGAAATTTCTTGAGTTGCAGTAGTTTGTTGCTCTACAGCAGCATAGGCTTGGTCTGTGGCAAAGGCATTTTGTTCTGCTACAGCAGCTACTTCTTGAACTTTATAACTAATTTTAGATAGTGCGTTAAGTGAAGAATCTACAACTTTACGTCCTTCTTCAATTTCTGATGCACTGCCATTAATACTATCTACTGTACTGTGAATATCTTCTTGTATTTCACCTATCAGTGTATCAATTTCTTCTAATGACTTGGCAGAACCTTCAGCGAGTCTTCTAACTTCATCAGCAACAACTGCAAAACCTCTCCCTGATTCACCTGCACGTGCTGCTTCAATAGCTGCATTCAAAGCAAGCAAGTTCGTTTTTTCTGCAATTTCTCTAATAACTTCTACAACTGATGTAATTTTTCCACTTTTCTGTGCTAAATTTTTTACTTTTATTGATGATTCATTAGTGAGTTCAATTATTCTAGACATTCGATCTGCTGCACTTGAACCCTCTTTAGAATTTGAGTCCATTACACTATCTACAATAGTTTTAGCTTCAGCAAGCTCAGATGCTTGTGATTGAGAACCAGTAGCTATTTGCTGTACAGTAGTTGAGACTTCTTCCACACTAGAATTTAGCTCCTCTGCTGCAGCAGCAGAATCACGAGCGTCTATAGCTATCTTATTAGAAGTTTGCTTTACATCCATTACAAGCTGTCTAAGAGTAGTAATCATATTATCTAAAGAATTTGTAAGATCATTTACTTCTTCAGATGAATTTGATCTTTCAACTTCAACATTTAGATCACCCTCACTAATTTGTTTTGCAATATTAGCTGCACTTTTAATTGGATTAGATATCATTTTTCCTAAAATGATATTTAATACAAAAACTCCAATTGAAATTCCAATAATTAATATCAGAACAATATTCACATTACTCATATTTTCTTCTTTTATGTCAGATATTTCAAAAAATGCATACCCAGTACTTGTTAAAATTGAAATTACTAAAACCACGTGTAAAATCATTAGTTTTTTCTTTAAACTTAGTTTCAGGGAAGATGTTACTTTATTGTTCACATGCATAATCTTGGTTTGATGTCAATAACCCTACATGTGTATGATGTGAACAAACATTTTATTGATTTCATTATATGAAGATGGAGTAGATATCTTCAAAAATTCTGTGTGCAGAAATATGATTTCTAAAATATTTTGTTCTTAGACTCCAAAGTCTAAGATAGAGGATTCTAAATAATCTGACATTAATACGTTCATTGCAAATGTAGTGGCAGAACCAAGTACTCCAAGAAGAGCAATGTGATAAAATACTGTTTTATACAATCCTCCCTGAGCCACTTTAAGGGCTACAGCACTAATAACAGATGTCATTAGAACCATTACTGGTAGAATCATATCCATAAAGGCAGGATCAATTGGGGATAATGGAAATGCATTATTTGATATATCAACAGTACTAATTAATTCAAAAAATATTGATGTGAGTTTATTCATTAAACCAAAAACTCCTAGAGTCAAAACATGCAATACGATTATGATTGATTCAAATGTTTTAGATGTCTGCGCTCTTTTTGCACGCAATTCATTAATTTTCATAGTAATATCAGCTACTCTGTTTCCAGTTTCATTCATATCTCCACCTTTGTCTAACGAGGTAGAAATTACTTGATTTCCATTTGCAATTATTTCACTACCACAATCTCTTGAAAACAATTCAAAGCCATGTTGCTGATCAACTTTGTTTTTAATTCTATTTTTTAAAGAGATTACATATTTTTGAATTGGTCCAAAATCACTCCTAAGTACTGCATCTAAAGCTTGTCCCATTGAACCTACTGTTGCTAAAATTTCTCCAAAGTGTCTGATAAATTCAGGGTACCATTGATTAATTTTCTGGATTCTTTGTTCCATTTTTCTTGCTAATAATCCTGGATAAAACAGTGGTGCCAATGAGATGCCTACAATTAGGCTATATGGCAAAGCTTGTGAGATTAAAAGTACTATTCCAATGCCTGCCCCAGCCCCGATTGAGACATAAACTTTAATCCTAAATTTTAGATCTACGTCTTCTCTACTATATGCAAGCTTATCTCTTGGAAATAATATGTACATGATAAAAACAAACATGCTCATAGAGATTGAAACACCAAGAAGAGAATACACTAAGATTAGTTCTGATGAATTGGCTCCAGTTAACATTGTCATAATAGAGTTTGCAGCAATCATAAAGGCTGCAGTAGACATTAGAGTGTAAAACATTTCAAGAAAAAGTTTTTGCATTTCTAGCTTTCTTTCATATTCTATAGAATAGGTTACTAATGAAGATGTTAACTCTGCTCTGAAAAATGTACTAAGCTTGTCACCTAGTCTTACTACTTGTGCAAATTTAACTAAGAGTTGTTTTAGTGGATTGCCTACTTCAGATGATACCTTCATAGCAACCATTTCAAGTGACTTTGCCATACCAAACGTCCAACCTACACCCAAACGATAAGAATCTCGAAATGCCCTTGAGTAATTACCATAATCACTCTTTGATGCAGTTTTGACTAGGTCTGTTGCCTCTACTTCACCTGTAGAGATAGCATAAAGATATGCAATAAAATAAACTAATTTTTCATCACTTTTTTTAAGATCAGTTAATGAAAGTGACTTTAGAATAGATAATTGCATTACAGCGAATCTAACTCCTTGTAAAATGCTTCTAATCCAATCTCTCTACAGTGAGAAATAGAGTCAAATACATCATAAAAGTTGAAGATCTTCTTTTCTACCATCTTTTCAAGAATTTTTGCTCTTAATGCTAATTCCTCATATAGAATAGCTTCATCTCTTTTGCTCATTCCTCGTAATTGTAATAATTTTGAAGCAAATAGTGCACTGCTTCCTTTTCCTCTAAATTTAGTAGTATCAGTACCAGGATCCCAATTAAACACAGGAATAAACATGATGTTTCCACCTTCTGGATTATAACCAAGAATTTCATTAATTGAGAGAACCCTTCTTACTCTTTTTCCTCCTGGTCCTTGGACTGCCCCTTGGAATACAGCAAGGTTCAGATTATCCATGTGGGTTTTTGGAACGTTTATCGGATCATTTGAGAGTCTTTGAACAAGTGAGGTCATGTTTGCAGCGTGGAATGTACTAATTACTGGGTGACCTGTCTGCATTGCTTGAAACGCAATGTTACCTTCAGCACCCCTAATCTCACCGACGATGATATAGTTTGGTCTCTGTCTCAAGGCTGCTTTTAAGAGATCAAACATTGTTACACTTGACCAATCGTTTCCAGTATACCTTGTTGCTTCTGTAATCCAGTTTGCATGTGGCAAAGTAAGTTCTGGAGTATCTTCTATTGAAACAATCTTCCAGTTAGATGGAATAAACGCAGTAAGTGCCATTGCAGTAGTAGTTTTACCAGATGCTGTTTCTCCACAGATAAAACAACTCATTCCTTCATTAAACATCATCCACATGTAAGCAGCTTCAGTATAGTCAAATGCCTTTGAAGTTAACACTTGCGTGATTGAAAGAGGAGTACTTGCAAACTTTCTGATAGTAGTGTTTGTTCCCTTTCTGCTAATGTCTTTACCATAAACTATGTTAATTCTGGAACCATCAGGAAGACTTGCATCAATTACAGGTTTGGCATGAGATATTGTTTTTCCAAATTGCTCTGACATGCTAATCATTAGTTCATCAATTTCTTCTTGACCAAGAAATAATGGAGATTTTAGAGCACCAAAAGACTTGTGAATTACGTAAACGTTTCCTGCTCCGATAATTGATATGTCTTCTAGGTTAGAATCTGCAAGAAAAGGGTCTAAAAGTCCTGTTCCTGCTCGTTTTTGGAGAAAGTGATATTTAAATCCTGGATAGTCTTTTTTGGAAATAGGTAGAGTTTCAAGTTTGTATGCATCACCGAGTTTTGAATAATCAGTTGGAATATCGGTAATTGTAATATTTTTGTCAATATAGCTTTCTACCATGTTGAATCTTTCTGTGATCTCAACAGGAGGGTCTAAATTCCCAGACTTTGCTGCAAACATCCTGTCTGCCATATCCATAATTTTACGTTCGGGAAGATCAGGCTCGATAATTACATACTCCATGTAACCATCGTCTGATGTGGTATGTGGATTAATATGGATAAAAGATTGTTCTGAGACTGGATATATTACATTTGGTTCTTTTAGTTTTTTGTGTTCTGGTTTTAGTTGATCTGTAAAAATTGGCAGTGGGTTCCCTTGAGCAGTATAAGTCTCCAAGTATCTTCTTAGATGAGGAGTTTTTTTTAGAACTTCAACTAAGTGGATATCTTTTACTTGTGAGAAATCAAAAGGCATTGCCTATTTCCTCCTCTATGCATTTGCCATTGAGATTGGTACAACTTTGATTCCAAAAACTTGATCAACCTCAAATGCAAATCCTGATTCGGGCTTAACTTCTGCTCCAATTAATTTTTGAATTTGACATGTTTTTACATCTCTTCCTGCAATATTTTTAGATCCAAGTTGTAAAAATACGTCAACACTTCCTGTAACTCTTTGTGCAATGTCAGGCGGAATGTCATTAGGATGAATTGTAATTATTACTGTCATTCCACTAGCTACTAAATATTTACATTGGGTAAAAAAGTCTAAAATTTTTGTTGCATCAGAAAATACTGTTAATAATGAAAGAGAGTCTATAATGATTGCATTTGCTTCCTTGAAACTATTGCTCATGTATTTACTAATTACAGGAAGAAGATATGCAGATTGTTCTCTGTTCCACTTTATGCCATATACATGAAGTGGCATTATAGTTAATTTATTTTGTAAAAATGCATGTGAAAAATTATATGTAATTGCTTTCATGTTTTCGATATATTCTTTAACTGTATTTTCTGTAATGCATAGAACTTTTTTGCCGCTATCAAGGAGTCCTTTCATAAATAGTGCAACCATTGCACTTTTTCCTGATCCGTGACCACCCTCAATTAGCATAAGAGTTGGAATTGGTATTGCATCACCAAACTGTCTATCTACTTCTTCATTTCCAGTTTGAAAGCTTTTGACCATCTCAAACTACCTCCAAAAATTGTTCAAGTAAAATACTAGCTAGATCTACTACAGAGTCCAATATAGAATCAACATTGAAAAATCGATATAAGATGGTGTTTGCCTTTTTTGAACGAATATTACAAAATACTTTAAAATTTATGGATCATCATGATGCCATTTGAAAAAAATTCCCATAATCCATTGATTGATACCTTGTCCGCAATTATTATCGATTCCCCACTTAATGTATTGGTCATCAATATCTAAATCAGTTGTCAAATCTGTAAGCTGATCTATATTGACTTGACCACTTACTAAATCTCCAATATAGTTAACAGTATTATCATTTAATAGATCACCTGAACCCCAAACCTCAAGATCAAAGGATCCTGATGTACAATCTGGCCCACCAGCTTCTGAATACCCAAATCCTATAATTGTTGCATTATAGGGTATTGCAAGTCCACTTGTGGTAGAAGCACCCAGTCCATTACCCCAATCTACATTACAATTATTATTTGTATTAGCATTTGAACCTGAAGAACAGGTTCCTGTTTCATCCCCCCAGATTGTCATTGTAGTTTCACTTAACCACTTATCTCTTATTGGATCACAAATATACTGAATTCCTGAATCACTATCAAGAAACGTTCTTCCATATATTTCAAATTCACATTTGGCTGGAGGAACAGGTGATAAATCTGTCCAACTTCGTTTTGGAGCAGGTAACATTGCTACAACACCATTATCTGTGCTCATTGAAATTCTAGCATTACCATTTACAAGATTTTGACTCACTCTAGTCCAAATTTCTGCACTTTCACCATCATTAAGAATCCCTTTGTCTAAGAAATCACCAGAAATCTGCTCTATGCACCAATTCCCAATACCAGGCAAAACTCCTAAACAGTTCCCACTAAAAGATAACTCTTCAAGTGCATCACCAGTTGCACTTTCATACTCTACAATTACATTAAATTTTTCAAAATTCCAAAGTTTTTCTCTGTCATCATTGTTTAGTGTAAAATTTACATAAGGAGATCCACTAGTAGCAAATAGAGATTCTAAGCTAATATCTGTATGAGCAATTTTTAGATTAGATTCGGATACTTGTGAGGAAATATCTCCTATAGAAAACATCTTTTCAGTTAATCCTGGCAAACTTAACAGTACCAAAACAAAGACAGTAAGAATAATTCCTCCTGAAATTGCAATACTTAGGCCCATTTAACTACCTCTAAAAAACTATTAACTTGGCAATGAAAATATCTGTTCATTAGAAACTCCATTTGATGAGATTATAGTGATTTGATATGTAACACCTTTTGTTATTTGATTATCAGTAATGTTAATGCTTAATGTATCCATAATCTGCCAGTAGTTATTAGCTGGAATTGCATTATACCTCCATGTATCATCAGTACATACAGATGGAGGAACACAAAGTGGATCATAAGGAATGTTCTTGACTTGATCAATTTCACCAAAGTATACATCAAATTTATCTAGAGAAGTAATTGGATTTTGCCCCACATTTTTTGCCCATATAGTAACAGTGTCGTCAGTTGTGTTTGTTGCCATTACAATTTTAAAATTAGTTAGTAGAGTGTCTTTTTGGGCTTCTGTAGTAGTAGTAAATGTAGATTGAAAAACTCCGACCTGATTCATTACAACTCCAGCAACAGATGCAGCAATAACTACAGAGGCAATAATTAAAATCGATTCTGCCATTACAGATGACATTTTTTACTCACCTTTTCCGAATTTTTTTCTATTGCGAGTAGACATTAACTTTGAATAGTGAGAGTCTGCTTCTCTGTCAGTTAAACCTACAATCTTTGAAAATTTGTATAGTTGGATAAGAGAGTCTTCTACGTTCATTCCAGAATTTTTTAGCATGTCTATAATGTTGTAAATGGTGTTTTCATCTTCTTGTTTTAATCCCATCAATTTGCACTGCTCTATTAGTAAATCAATACAGTCATCACCTTGTTCCTTTAGCATGTCTCCTGCAAGTTCTATAATTGACATCATTTTGCCAACGCTTAGGTTACCACTAAAGAGAGGTTTCATAACAGAGTCCATTGGATTAGCATCAGATGGTTGTAATTGATTTCCAGACTTGTCATCAGTTTTAGTCAAGCCTAATTGACTTGGTTCTGCTTGAACGCTTTGACCACTTTGCATTCCAGTTGGAATTAATATTGGTTCTCGCTCTATGGTTGGAACCGAATCATCTCGTAACTGTTGACGTAAAGGTAAAGATGGATCTTGTAAAATTTTAAGATCAAGGGATTCAAAATACTTTCTCATAAAATTAAGTGGGTTAGAAATTTCTGCTTGGAATGCTTTCATATCAGTTAATGTTCCCTCAAATGATTCAGTTAGAGTATCTACACTGTCTTTAGTCACCTTCATGTCTTCTTTTATTTTGTTAAGATCCTTTTTGAATGAGGATAGATCTTTTTCAACAGGCTCAAATTTCTGATCAACTAAGTCTTGTACTCCTTTTGTTCCAAACTCATTTTTATTGCCTTCAGCTAAACTTGTTGGATCAAGGCCTACAGTATTTGGATCAAATCTTTCCTTTTGTACAGCACCTGAAATTATATCATCAAGTTCTTTATTTCCAATTTCTGGAAAACTACTAGATTCTCCGCCAACCAAATAATTAGAATCAGATTGTACAAGTTGTTGGGATGAGCCTTCAGTTACTAATTCATTTAAAATGTCATCGCTTTGTCCAGTCTCAGATAGATTAGGTTTTGTTATTATTTTTTTGAAAACCTTTTCCATAATTATTGGCATGTATCTTGGTAGGCCTATTCCAATTCCTGCAAGAGCTGCTACGGGTATAAAAAAATAAGATACTGCGTTATTGATATCAAAAATAAGCTCTGGAAATACCTCGTACAATAATAAACCATAGACGCTAATTATGCTAGTAATTAGAAATATTCTAAAACTTTCTGGAAGTTGTATTAATTGACTGAAAAAAGAAAAAGAAATGCGTGGAGGGTTCAAAATTACCCCACCGTTTATCCTAGGTCCACAACCTCAGTTGTAATGTTAGGTATCTGTCGTGTTATAGTCAATGATGCTCCAGCAGGAGGGATTATCTCTATTCGAATTGTATCTAATTCCTGTGGTCTATCACCAGCAGCAAAAACAATTGCAAGATTTGCATGTTCTCCAGCCTCTAGAATTTCATTTGTATTTCTAGCAACTGTCCAATAAATGAAGGCGGTAGTTTCAAGAGGCCAATCATCAGTATCGCCATCTAGTCCTCCTTCAAATGGACTTAGGCTAAAAAAAGCAGGAGATGCTGCATTTGTAGCAGTTTCTAGTTTATTATAGGTAGCACTGGTTAGTGCACCGCCATAGATGTTATCATAAGTAATTTGGTTACTTAGATACTTTATTGCAGTAATACTTGGACTCAAATTAACAGAGTCTCCACTTCCTGCAACTTTAATTGGGAACGCAGTTACGTTAAGTGAAGCGGGTCCTACAGCTGGTTGATAAGATGAGCCAGTTGCTTTACCTTCAATCTCTAGGCTACTACCTGCTTCTGATAAGGTAGAAACTATTGTCGTCTTTGCTTTTTGTGCTGTGGTAAAACCCATATTAAGAACTACAAAGGCCAAGGCTGCAGCTACAATTACAAATGCAATTAGTACAATAGCAGACTCTATACCGATGATTCCACGATGGGTATGTCTATGTCCTTTTTGAATAAGGTTCATTAGATTTGTAATAAAGTAATATGGGTATATCCTATAGTATGTTTGATATGATCGAACATTGGTTTTTTGAATAATTGAATACAAAAATTTTATCAAAAAATATAGAAAATATCTGCTCGATTTATGTCAATTTACAGCTCTTTTATTGTTTTTAAAATACTATGTCCATAATGGGGAAGTTCTGTTTCAGCGTAACAATTTAACATATAACCATTTGTGATTTCATAAAATTTCCAATCTATACATGACCAGTCATCAAAATATTCTGTATTATCAAACTTCCAATCAAAACCATTTATAATATTATCATCTGGAAAACTAGGACCTCGAATAAGGGAAATGGAATTTTCAGAATAATCAGTTTTCACCTCGGAACTTAATGCATTAGGATAAAGATAGATCACCTTTGGATGGTTGGTAATTGCTTCAAATTCTGCTCTAGTCACAAATTCATTGTGCAATAAAATAACTTTGTCAAATTTCTCCAGTATGGCTGGATTTTTGTCTATATCTATATCATCAATTATCTCATAACCTAAGAACTCTAAAATTCTGTATCCATTTCCACTTGCAGCAAATGTCTTTTCATAATAATCTTGAATTGTTGTTTTTAGACAAGAGTCACAGTATCCAGAATAAAAATCATGAAATCCTCCCCACTGGTAGGCACTTTGGGTAAAAATTGGATAAACCACTACGGTTTTAGTTGTAGAATGTAATGCTTCATAATCATCATAATAGTCTAGTTCAGGCATTTTACTTGCATGGTATGTAGAAAAGGAATTAACTTGTTCAACTTGCTCATTTGATACAAAATTAGTGCCTGAAACTGAATATGCTAACACAAGCAACATAGTTATCGTCATGCTAATCATTATTGCATTAAAATGAGAGTTCAATGATTGAATAGTCTTTTGATAAAGTAAAAAACGCCTTTCTGTTCATAATGGAAAAATTAGATTAGAATAATTATACCTGAATTAAAAAATGTGTAGATAACCCTTAGAATTACCGTTTATCCAAGATCTACTATTTCATTAGTGATGTTTGGAACGACTCTATCTACAGTCAAAGGAGCACCTTTTGGAGTTGAAACTTCAACTGCAAAGAAATCAAGTGATTTTGGTCTCTCATCTGCTGCAAATGCAATTGAAACTTGAATATGTTCACCTATATCTAAGATAGCGTTATCGTTTTGGTTAACATTCCAATAAACTATTCCAATAGTACGTGGCATAGCTACTGTTCCATTATATGGATTACAGGAATTAGCAGGTGCAATTGGCAATACTTGTGGTGCACATACCCATCCTCTCTGCATTGCTGCCTCCCATGCATTAGTGGCATTATCGTATGTACCAACAAACAATGGTCCAAATTTATACACATTGTCATATTCTATATTACTTGTAATAACTTTAATTGATGTAAAGTTTCCATCCAGATTAGAACTTGCACCTCCTGATACAATTTTTACAGGGATTGTAGTGGCGTTCAATACGTCATTGTCAACATCTCCAACTGCTGTTATCTTACCAGCGACTTCTAAGCTAGAACCAGCCTCTTCAACTGCAGCAATTATGGCAACCTTTGCTTTTTGAGTTGTAGAAAAACCCATGTTAAGAACTACAAAGGCCAAGGCTGCAGCTACAATTACAAATGCAATTAGTACAATAGCAGAC
>JAQBHA010000060.1:0-2656 GCA_032128215.1 Nitrososphaerota archaeon
TCCAAAAGGAAACATAAAGATTGCAACATTAGTTGGTGCTTTTTCTGTAACATGTAGATTAATTCCATAATCTCCAACAAAATAAAAAGGTCTAATATAGCAGGATTTTTTCATATTATTTTTTTTGCATAAATTGATAATCGCATTTTCAATTTGCTTATTTGTAAAATTTAAAGAAATAGAGTAAAATTTTCCAGAATTTCGGAATCGCTTAATATGATCTTCTAGTCTAAATACGAAGAGATTTTTTGAATTCCAATAGGCTCGTATTCCTTCAAATACTGATGTGCCATAGTGAATTGCATGGGTTGTCACAGGAACTTTTGCTTTATCTAATGTAACATATTTTCCATCAAGCCAAACAAACTTTGAAAGAGGAAATTTCACAGAAAATAATGATAATCAACTATAATTATCTATTTGGACCAATAACCATCTTTAGGAAATTTCATACCAGCAATTCTTGTAGTTTCATCTTCAACACCTGCATATTTTTCTATTACGTCCCAATGTTGCTTTATTATTTCTACTACTTTTGATGGTATACCCTCTTTCCAAGACGTTTCTTTTCCTCGAGCAAAATCATACAATTTATTTTTCACTGAGGAAGCTGAGACATTTTTTCGTACACCAATTTTTGGGTTAAGGCGATAAATCTTGAGCATTATCCCTTCTGCTTTGTCACCAGTATATGTAAAATAGTCTTTAGGAACACCTTCTAGAATTTGTTTTCTTAGTTCCCAAGATCCTGGTGATAATAGTGGTGGAAGATATCTCCAAAAGGGTGCTTGGAATGTATAATTTTTTGAAACTTTAATCGAACTTCCAAACACAGATTCAAGCATTTTTTTTCTAATTTCAAATCTAAATGGAAAGCTTCCACTATTAACTTCAATACCATTCTTGAGAAATATTACAGGCATTACCATAACCTCAGATTCTTTTTTTAATTCTTCAATAATTTCTACATGAGCGTTTGTAACTGGATTAAGATGTGCAAGATAGATAGAAACTGTCAATTGAAATATCTCATTAATTTGGCCTATTTCAATTAACTCAAATTTAATGTGGGGACGATGGGATTTGAACCCATGACCTCCAGCACCCGAGGCTGGCAGTCTACCAAGCTAACCTACGTCCCCAATGTAGGACACCACTGTTTGGTATTATTTTTTTAGAAATAAGAAAGTGGACCGGGAGGGATTTGAACCCTCGATCTCACCCATGCCAAGGGCGTATCCTACCAGTCTAGACGACCGGCCCAAGTTTTCAGAACTTAATTCTGACCGCATAAGACTTTTACAAATGGCTATTAACGTTTAGCGGATGTTTGAAAATATTCATTAAACATTTAACAGAAGATATTTAACCACTACTGACTCCATTTATCGAGTGGTCGTAGATAACAAAGCTACTAT
Organism: Nitrososphaerota archaeon; assembly: GCA_032128215.1. GTDB lineage: Archaea > Thermoproteota > Nitrososphaeria > Nitrososphaerales > Nitrosopumilaceae > CSP1-1. Next base: position 1,419 of record JAQBHA010000060.1, read on the forward strand.
TACTTTTGTTCAATTACTAAAAGAGGACTTGGTAATAATGAGACTAGTTCCAAATGATGGACTTGTACCAGATTACCAAGCAGGCCAATTCATTACAATTGGTTTGCCTAATCCTACTGAAGACAACAAGATAGTTAGAAGGGCCTATTCTATTGCTTCTCATCCTGAAAACAGAAAGTTTATCGAACTTGTCATTAGATGGGTACGAAAACCTATCCCTGGTCGATTAACAACACAATTGTTCAATGCTAAAGTAGGTGATGAGATTAGTTGGATTAAACCAACTGGATCGGCTCTATCAATAAACGAAAAATTACCAGATGGAAGTAAAGATGAAAGAAGAATTGTGTGTATAGGGGGAGGTACAGGACTTGCACCATTTGTTAGCTTTGCCCAACACCTACATGCTGTAGGAGATAAAAGAGAGATCATAGTTCTTCATGGCGCAAGTTATGTAGATGAGCTCAGCTACAAGGATCTTCTTACTGATTTAGAATATGATAGCCTTGATAGGGGAAAAGATAAATGGAATTTTAAATACCGAGCTGCTATAAGTCGTCCACAAGAGTGGTTTAACAGATCTTGGGGAGGTCAAACAGGAAGAGTAGAGACGTTCTTGAGACCTAAAGATGGAGGTTTGTCACCTATAGAAGAGCTAATCGGGGATAAAATTACAAAAAATAATACTATTTTTTACGTATGTGGTTGGCAAGGAACAATTGATGGAGTAATGGACTTTATGAAACCCAGAGGGTTAGTCACACAACATGATAAGCGTGAAGATGGAAGCTTTGAAGTAAAATACGAATCATACGGTTAAATATTAAGAATTCAATCTTGCTCGTTCTAGCAATTTTGCTATTTCAATATCATTTTCTACTGACAACATTTTGATTTCTTTATTAGATAATTTATCCCCAATGTCAATGGCTGCCTTTAAGGCACATTTTTTTACTTCCAAATTTGAATCCAAAAAACATTCATGAATCTCTTTACTTGATTGTTTTGCCTTAAGATATCCTAAAGCTCCTAACGCGCATGCCCTTACCATTTCGCTTTGATCTTTTGTAAGATTAGTTATTGCAGAAACGGCATCAAAGTTTCTTCGATTGGCAAGAACAAGTGCAGCATATGCCCTAATGTTTTTACTTTCTGAATTTAGATTCTGAATCAATAGATTTGAGATGTTATTTTCATTAAGAATAAGGGAGCTAAATGCCTCGCCTCTTACCTCAATG
>JAQBHA010000061.1:0-3559 GCA_032128215.1 Nitrososphaerota archaeon
GTGTTTCCCAACTACAATCTATCATTGAAGCAACATTGCAACCTATTCCCCAATGATTTGGACCAATAATGATAAATAATTCAATTGGACTGGCAGAAATTTTATAAAAAGAGTGGCAAGCGATAGGACCAGAATAAACATAACCAGCATGTGGACAGATTACGCCAAAAATTTTCTTAGTGTACTCAGACGGGGGAATTTTTCCTGGACCATATGGATGTATAAAACTATCATGAACTAAACTTTTCAATTTTCTGGATTCACTTGGATAGAACATTCCGGCTACTGCCGGTGTTCTTATCTGCATTATTCTATTTCCTCTTCTTCTGTAATTTTTGTTTCGAAATCATCGATTTCATATTTCATTTGTTCGTCGCTTTTAATTTCGCCTTTTCCTAATAGGATTTCACGAGCTAGTAACCAGTAAATTGTTGCTAAAGATTTTCTACCTCTATTATTTGCAGGAATTACAAGATCAATTTTTGAAGTTATATTATCAGTATTAGAAACGCCAATTACTGGTATTCCAGCATTTGTAGCTTCTGTTATAGCTTGAACATCAACTTGTGGATCAGATATTAGAACCAATTTTGGCTCAATATAATAGGGTAAAGAAGGATTTGTCAGGGTACCTGGCATAAATCTACCTAACATTTTTGTAGCGCCAGTAATTTCACAGAATTTTTCAATTGGCGTATTTGCATATTCTCTTCCAGAACATACTATGACGTCTTCGATACTTACTCTGTTGATAAACTTAGCAGCAGTCTGAATCCTAGCTAATGTAATATCTAGATCCATCAAATAGAGTCCCTCTGGACTAGCTTGGGTTACGTAAGGAATCATGAATTTAGTCTTAACGGCTGTTCCTACCCTAATCCCAGTTGACAGGATTTTTTTCTTAATATCTGTGAATTCGTTTTGCTGACTCATACTGCGTTTTTAAATTTGTGCCATCCCGCGTATTAAATCATGCTCTGATAGTCGTATTAGCTCATTTAATTTGGCTATTCTTTCACCCCCAACAACACCAACTTTTAGCATTTTGGAGTTAGTCGCAATCCCAATATGAGAAATATGGGCATCAATGGATTCCCCAGAACGATGTGATGTGATTAATTTTATGTTATTTGATTTAGCTTCATCTGCAAATTCTAAGGCATCATAAAGACTTCCGGCTTGGTTAACTTTCAGAATTGCCGCGTTACAAGATTTTGTTTTAATTGCTCTTTTGAGAATTTCAGCATTAGTTACTATTAGATCATCACCTGTGATCATAGTATTAGGAAATTTGGCTGTTAATTCAGCCATTTCCTCAAATGCTTCTTCATGCACCGCATCCTCCGCATAGACTAGTTTGTATTTTTCAATAATACTAGATGCAAACTCAATTTGTTTTTCAGGAGAATTTTCAAAATTTCCTCTTTTATATTCATACATTTTACTTTGATCATTCCATTGTGTAGAAGAAGCAAAATCTACTCCCAAAGCAACTTCTTTACCTAAAGTATATCCTAAATTCTCACAAGCTTTTGCAGAAAGTTCTAGAGCTTTTTCGTTGTCTAACTTTGGGGCCCATCCTCCTTCATCTCCTCTTCCATTGGTAAAGCTTGGATCCTCTTTTTGTAATATATTTCGTAATTCCTTATGAACTTCCAGATTCATTTCAATTGCATCTCGAATTGATTTTGAACCAATTGCGCAAATCAAAATCTCTTGCAAGTCTGGTGTTCCTGGACCTGCATGGACCCCTCCGCCAAGAATATTTCCCAAAGGGAAAGGAAATCTGTATTCTTTTTCTTTTGAAATCAACTGAAACAAGGGTTTATCCAATGCTTTGGCAGCAGATTCTAGGGATGCAATTGTAACTGCAAAGGCAACAGCACCTCCTATCTTAGAATAATCTGGACTCTGATCTAAAGTACGTATTAGATCATGAATAGATTTGAGATCAGATGAATCATGTTCTAGGAATTTATTAGAATTATCAGTGAGTATACGTAAACTTTTTTCAGGACTTTCATCAGGAAAATTTGTTGCTTCATGTTTACCTACACTTGCACCTGATGGTGCACTTACTCTACCCAGAAACTTTTCATCAGAAATTACATCTACCTCAATTGTTTTATTACCTCTGCTATTGTAAATCAGTCTAGCCTTAACAGATGTAATTTTTGGCAAACTACTCTAACTCAGATTGAACTTCAAGGTGTCTTCTTCGAATTGCTTCGTAAAAAGGAACAACTTGTTGAATTGTTTCAACTGATGTTAATAACATTCTTCTACAACAATATCTTTCCATGCCCAAAGAATCTAGGATCTTAGCTGATTCCTCACCTGATTTTAATCGATTTTGATAATCTTCAAATTTATCAGCAATTAGATTTCCACAAGTGAAGCATCTTACTGGAACAAGCATGTTTTCGAAAAGTAATCAAGGATTATAAAAACCCTGCATGATTACTCCGTTGCGGGTGTCGCCCAGCCTGGCCAAAGGCGCTAGCTTGAGGGGTTAGTCTCTTAGGAGTTCATGGGTTCAAATCCCATCACCCGCATTGATTATTTTCGAATTTTTCTGAGATTATAAATTTCCATTAATTTTGTTTAGAGAATTTATCAAATGTGTTCTTCTAATTTCTTCTGTAATAGCTGATCTTGCATCTTCAACTAATTTACGATTCACATCTAATTTTCTCCTTGCTTCCTTTAGAATTTTATCATACATAGCAAATGGATACAAATGCAAGTACAGATTTTCCATAATTTCAAAAATATTTTCAGCTTTTTTTGATTTTCCTACCCTAATATTATCAAAAACATATCTCTTTAATTCTCCTATTAGGTCCATAAGGCCAAGTACGTAGGCTTCACTTGATACTTTAAGAGATTCTACTGAAGGAATTGGTTTATTCTCGATTATAGCTAAAAAAGCAGATGCCTCAACTAACTCTTGTTCTGGCGTTATAAGATATCGTTTTAATTCTGAATTGGCTTTTTTTCTATATGTAGCAAGTAATCTATTAGCTTTATGAGCCATTTTTTTAGCCGAATCTAGATCGCCTTTATGAGCAGATATAATGGATTGACTACACAAAATTACAACATCACGAGTATTTTTTATTAAATATTCTCGAGAATCCTGAGAAGCAGCTAATGATCTTGCAACCTTATTTAATGAAGACTTGATATTTTGTGATGACATAGTGTATCCACATTTAAAACTGAGATAAAGTCGTTTGCCAAAGCCCTTATTTTATGTGCAATTTTTGAATTAACTATGGAGATTACAGTTAAACAAATGATGCAAATCGAGGAGAATGGTCACCAGATGGGATTTTTAAGAAAATTTATGATGGAAAATGCTGGGGCTTCTGCAGTTAGAAGATTAGCAGAAAAATTTGATAACTTGGCATCAAAGAATATTCTTGTTTTTGCAGGGTTAGGAAATAATGGAGGTGATGCATTTGTGATGGCTCGTCATTTAGCAGGAAGAGATTCTAAAGTCACTATTGTATTATTAGGATTACCTGTAAAAATTAAAACAGAAGAGAGTAGATGG
>JAQBHA010000062.1:0-23727 GCA_032128215.1 Nitrososphaerota archaeon
GTGGAGCCAGTGTTCTTTCGTTAGTTATACTGATTCTATTAGGAATAGGACCACAGGAGTAAGATTTCAAATGCCAAGAAAAAATATACATCAAAAGTTTAACAAAACATTAAGACTGTTTGGATTAACTTTTTCAAGTACCAGAAAAGGTTCACTTTTTTTGAAATTTATTAAACCCATGCCCCTTTGTCCTAGTATTCAAATTCTTTAACACTCGATTAACTATGTTTAGTCTGTTTTTAATATCTGAAAAACATACTAAAAACATGCTACAAATACACTCTGTTAAAACATCCAAAGAATCATTCAAACTAAACAAAGATGAACGAGAAGTTATTTTAAAAAAAGAAGTAAGAGACGGTATATTATCATATAGTAAGATAAAGTATCCAAATGAAGGTATCCTCATTTTACGAGGAAAATCAAAAAAAGGTACCATTACTATTGATGGATTGGTGATACCTCCTTTCGCCTATGGTGGGACAACCTACTCTGGATTTCCACATTATCTGTTGCCAGCTGATACAAGTTATGTTGGAATAGTTCATTCTCATCCAAGCGGTTCTGCAAAACAATCATTAACTGATCAGCAAAATTTTTGGAGTTTGATTTCGTTAATTGTTAAATACCCCTATAATGATGATGATATTTTTGCATGGGATAGTAAAGGAAATTCAGTCAAATTAACTATAATATAGCTTGAGGAATAAAAATATGAAGGTAAATAATTAAATGAAATTTTTTCACAATAAGAAAAATGACTGCAATCAATGTAAAGCAAAATTCTCTAATCATGAAGATTTAGTATCACATGTACGTCACGAACATCATAAGACTATTGTAAAGTGCCAATTCTGTGGAAAAGAATTCATTCATGAGAAAGATAGACTTCATCATTCAAGAGAAGAGCATAAAAATATGCTTGAAGAGCGTTCTAGAAAAGAATCACATCCTGAAAACTATAAAACTCAAAGTAGAGTAGATGCATTTCGAGCTCGTTTTAGTGATAAATTGTAGGTTCTTGTGAATAAGTCTGAAAATTCTATACTCTAAGTTTTAACTGCAACCAAAAAATGGACCGTAAAAAAGCGACAGTGAGGGACGGTTACCATCCGATTCGAACTCATCTAGAATTTTAAAGGATGGTTAGGATTGTTTTTAATGTATTTTTGAGGATTTTTCTCTTTTAACCCATGATTTTGGTCTAGAATTTTAACCTATTTGATAGGAAATTATGATATCTAATGCCATAAGGAAATCTCATCATTTACCTACATGTCAACCAAACTCGAAGAAATGCCGCAAAATCTAATTACTGCAGATAAATTCACAGGACAAAAGGTAGTAGATAGAGAAGGAATTCAATATGGAAAGGTTAAACATATTCACATCAATTCAGACACGCTTACTGTATCTGGAGTAACTATCCATGAAGGCTTTCGTAAAAACTATTATTTGACAAATGACTACATTGACAAATTCACAAAAGAATCTCTTTTACTCAATATCCCACCAGTTAGAGCAGATTCTCAAGTAGTAGATATTGACGGCCATAAAATTGGTAAAGTTAAAAGACTCCATAGAAATCCAGACACAAAGGAATTAGAATCAATTGAGGTCACTGATGGAATGTTACATTCAAAGATTCTATCCAAATCTGAAATTTGGGGATTAGGGGAAAAGGTCATTCTAAAAATGACAAAAGAACAGTACAAAAAATTAGATTAAAATCAATTATTTTTATTTTTTTATTTTAGTCTAACAGATTTATTTTTCCCAATTTAGAAGGATTTTACCATTTACAGATAATATTACATTATTATTTCCTAAAAATTAGAGTTTGTGAGTGTTAGCAATTTATAATTGCATATTAAATTTCAATTATTGAATGCAATTGAGATAAACTCCCTCTCAAAGGAATTTGGAAAAGTAAAGGCAGTAGAAAATATTTCGCTAGAAATTAAAGATGGAGAGATATTCGGATTTTTGGGACCAAATGGTGCAGGCAAAAGTACCACCATGATGATTCTTACTACGCTTCTAAAACCTACTTCGGGAAACGCATTAGTTGCAGGTTATGACGTAGTATCTCAAGCCAAACAAGTACGACAAAATATCGGATATGTTCAACAGGAAATATCAGTTGATGAATATCTTACTGGTAGAGAAAATCTAATCTTACAAGCAAGGTTAAACCATATCCCAAAAAATCTGGTCAAAAAGAGAATTGATGAAATTTTAGAATTAATTGAACTTACTGATAGACAAAACGAGCCTGTTATTACCTACTCTGGTGGAATGCGAAAAAGACTTGATATTGCTGGAGGCCTATTACATCATCCAAAAGTTTTGTTTCTAGATGAGCCAACTGTTGGATTAGATATTCAAACTAGGCGGAAAATTTGGGAATACCTTAGAAAGATTCACAAAGAATTTGGAATGACAATTTTTTTGAGTACCCACTATATGGAAGAAGCAGATAATCTATGTGACAGAATTGGGATCATAGATTATGGACAAATTCAAGCAATCGATTCCCCTCAAACTATGAAAGATGCATTGGGAAACGAAGTTATTACATTTACAACAAGTAACAATGGAGAAAAAAAATCTAGTCTAATTTCAAAAATTAAGGAAATTGAATACGTTAAGGATATTACAACTAAGGGAGAAGGAATTACTGTATTTTCATCCAAAGGAACAGAAGTAATCCCTATAATTTTCCAATTATCATCAAGTTTTGGAATAAAAATAAATTCTATTTCGCTTACTCAACCAACTCTTGACGATGTTTTTATTTCCTACACTGGACGCGAACTAAGAGACGAGACAGAAAATTTCAACAAAAGAAGAGAACATGCAAAGATGAAGAGGATACGAGCATGATAGTATCTGATACTTATACAATCTTTTGGCGAGAGATGAAAAGATATCGTAAATCAAGAAGCGGCGTATTAATTAGATTAATTCAACCAGCAGTATGGATTATAGTAATTGGTAATACATTTGCAGGAACACAACCATTAATTCAAGCAGCTGGGTTTGACGGAGAGTACATTGAATTTATGACACCTGGTGTTATTATACTAACTGCAATTTTCACAAGTATTTTTGGTGGTGTTAATACATTGTGGGATAGACGGTATGGATTTATGAATAAAGCTTTGACTTCTCCGATTTCAAGATCATCTTTGGCACTGGGAAAAATGCTTGCAATATCATTAATTGCCGCACTTCAAGCAACGCTTATCCTAGGAATTGCACTTGCGATTGGGGTACATTTTCCTAATCCTCTCCTGATTGCACCAATTATGGGTATAGTAATTTTATTCTCGTTAGGTTTTTCTGGAATTTCAGTAATGGTAGCTGCTACTGCAAAATCTCAAGAAACCTTTTGGGGGGTAATCAATTTTCTTGGAATGCCACTCTTTATGCTTAGTCCTGCTTTGTTCCCATTGGAACTACTGCCAGAATGGCTAGGACTGGCAGCTAGACTCAATCCAGTAACCTACACGGTTCTTTTAGTTAGAGGAATGATGACTGGGGTTAATGAAGGAGTAAATAGCCTCCTGAGTATTGGAATTATTGCCGCCTTTGTTGTGGTTATGATTGGCCTAGCTAGCTATGTTTTCACACGTGAGGTAAACAAGCCATTCTAATTTACCCAAATTGACTAAAACTGTAACAATTCCTAACTAGTTAGATCTTTTTAAAAAATTGAAATGCTATCGTGTTGATATCAGTAATACCACTAGTGATAGTTTTGATGATTATAGTCGTGGCAGGTGCAATGCCTTATGCCCAAGCAAACACCAGCTCCAGTCATCCATATTTACTAAAATGGGGTGAATCTGGGCTTACGCAATCTGGCTTATTCTCATTTCCCCAAAATTTAGCAATAGATGATCTTGGAAATGTCTATGTGACTGAATCAGGAAATAAGAGAGTTCAAAAATTCAACAATGATGGAACATTTCTAAAAGGATGGGGCGGTAGTGGTACAGACCAAGGTAAATTTCAATCTCCGGCTGGAATTGCAGTGTATAAGGACGCAGTCTTTGTAGTTGACACTCAATCAAATCGAGTTCAAAAATTTGATCTTTCAGGAAATTTTATTTCAACATGGGGCTCTGAAGGAAAAGCTCAGGGACAATTTTTGCTTCCAAACGGAATAGCTGCTGGAACAAATGAAACAATTTACGTAGTTGATACTGGAAATAAGCGAATTCAAAAATTTACCCCTAATGGAGAATTTATTTCAGAATTTGGACAAAGTGGAATAGAAAATGACAAGTTTATCACGCCAATAGGTATTGCAATTGACAACCAAGAAAATATCTTCGTTTCTGATACAGGTAAAAATAAAATTCTAAAATTTAATTCGGATGGAATCTTTTCTCAGAGCTATGGTCCAAATTTTGCAGGACTTCAAATTATTCCACAGGGGATGACAATAACCCCTTCTGGAAATATTTACGTGGCAGATTCAGCTAATGACCGAATGTTATTGATATCTAAAGAAGGAGCAACAATTACAACTTGGGGAAGTATGGGAACTGCAAATGGTCAATTCAAATATCCAAAGGATATAGCATTAGATAAAAATGGCTACTTGTTTGTTGTAGACACTAACGGTCATCGAATTCAAAAGTTTGGCTCACCAATGATCCCAAGTAGTACTGAAACCGTATCCTCAAGTAATACAGCTACCTCTCAACAAACCGTTACCACTCCAAAAACTGTTACATCTTCTGTAAATCCTATTCCAGGGGATCTCACTAAACCATTAGTTACTCCACCAAATGATTTGCTTATAGAGGCCACAGGTGGTCTAACCCCAGTTTCTGTAGGACAAGCAATGGCCACTGATCCAAGTGGGATTCAATCTTTAACAAATAATGCTCCAGCACAATTTCCATTAGGGACCACCACCATTATTTGGACTGCAATTGATGGAGCAGGAAATATGGGTATTGCCTCACAGGTTATCAAAGTTGTAGATACTATAGCTCCAACAATTACAATTTTACCAGAAATTATTGTTGAAGCTGAAAGTCCTCAATCAAATACCATTATTCTAGAGGAACCTCTAGCCAACGATGCTGTAGGAGTTATTTCAATAATAAATGACGCTCCAGATGTTTATCCAGTAGGAGAAACTCTTGTAACGTGGACAGCTACGGACGTTGCCTCTAACTCTAAAAGTGTAGTTCAAAAGGTAATTGTTGTTGATACAAAACCACCAAAACTGATGATACCACAAGACATTGTTATCGATGCAACAAGTTATGATCAAAATGACATATACCTTGGAGAGGCAATCGTAGTTGATAATGGAAATATAATATCTATTACAAATGATGCTCCAAATTTCTTTAGCGTTGGTAACACCACAGTTACTTGGACGGCTGCTGATTCATCTGGAAATGTAGCAAGCAAAAAACAGATGGTATCAGTAATTGATACATCTGTCCCCGTGATAACCCCACCTGAAAATATCGTATATGAGGCTACATCGTTCAAAGATAATATTATCATTCTTGGAACTCCAGAAGTTTCTGATATCCAAAAGGTTACAATTACAAACGATGCCCCACCTGTTTTTCCATATGGGGAAACTAATGTTACTTGGCTTGTAATGGATCCTGCAGGCAACTCTGCTACTGTAAATCAAATAGTAACTGTAATTGATACTACTTCACCAACATTAATTATTCCTGGAGATATTGTATTTGAAGCCACAAGTGTTGATAATAATAAAATATTCTTAGGAAATGCCACTGCATCTGATATTGCAGGAATTTCTAAAGTTAGTAATAATTCTCCAAATGCGTTTCCATTTGGAATAACTGTTGTAACATGGACAGCTTCAGACAATGTTGGTAATTCTATATCACAAGATCAAATCGTTACTGTTGTTGATACAACTGCCCCACAGATTAAGGCACCAAAAGATATTGTTCTTGAAGCAAATGATAATGATTCTAACGTTGTTGATTTAGATTTGCCTTGGTCTATTGATATTATTGGCGTAGAGTCATATACTAATGATGCACCAGCAACTTTTCCAATTGGAATGACAACCGTAACATGGACTGCAGTAGATACTTCTGGTAACAAAGTCTCTGATACTCAAGTGGTCACTATTCATGATACTACCCCACCTACTATAATTCCTCCCTCAAACATTCTTGTAGAAGCTAACACCTCTTCTGGAATGCCTATTAAAATTGGTGAGGCCAATGTATCTGATTTAATTGGAGTTGATTCGATTACAAATAATGCTCCAGAACTATTCTCACTTGGGAATACCACAGTTACATGGACTGCAACTGATATTTTTGGAAATACCGCAGCAGCTGATCAAATCATCTCAATAATTGATACTACCTTCCCAACGATTTATGCCCCATCTACTATAACCATTGAAGCCAAAGATGCTCAATCAAATGTTTTTGAAATAGGAGTTGCTGATGCCGACGATACTGTTGGTATAATTTCAATTACAAATGACGCTCCTAAAGCATTTCCACTTGGAGATACTATAGTCAATTGGAAAGCAATTGATGCCGCAGGAAACATTGCAACTGCACCTCAAAAAATATCTGTTATAGATACTACTCCACCATCTATTCAACCTCCTGGAACTGTACAAATTGAAGCTACATCACAACTGAATAACCTTGTAGAGTTAGGTGAAGCAACTGTATCAGATCTTATCGGCATAAGTTCTGTCACAAATGACGCTCCCGATGTTTATCCAGTAGGCGAAACTGTAGTAACCTGGACTGCAATTGATTTGGGAGGTTTATCATCAAAAGCAACTCAAATCGCTAGAGTAGTTGACACTACCCCTCCAAAAATTAGTATTCCAAAGATAATCACAGTTGAAGCTAATAGCAAAGATCAAAATACAGTTGAACTTGTAGGAATTTTTGCAGATGATCTTGTTGGTGTGACATCAATCAAAAATGATGCACCCCAGGTATTTCCATTTGGATTAACAACTATCACATGGGTCGCATCAGATGAAGCAGGAAATATTGCAACCGGCATGCAACAAATCTCTGTTGTAGATACAATTGCTCCTTCAATTATCCCACCCTCTGACATTGTAATAGAAGCTTCTAATGCACAAAATAACCTCGTAAATTTGGGTAAACCCCAATCTACAGATCTAGTATCTGTTGCATCAACAACAAACGATGCTCCTGATGTATTTCCATTAGGCCAAACAATTGTAACTTGGACTGTAACTGATACATCTGAAAATACAGCAACTGCAATACAGACTGTCTCAATTATAGATACTACCCCTCCTACAATTGATGTCCCTAAAGATATTGAGATTGAGGCTACTTCATCAAATGAAAATATTGCATCTCTAGTTCCTCCAAAATCAGCTGATGCAGTAAGTGAGGTCACTATAACAAATAATGTTCCAAAATACTTGCCGCTTGGAGAAACAACTATTATGTGGACTGCAACTGATAAGGAAGGAAATTCTGCAAGTACAACTCAGAAAATTACTGTTGTTGATACTACTGCACCAGAATTGACCGTACCGCTTGACATTACTATTGATGCAACATCTCTTAAAACTCCAGTAAATGTGGGTGAAGGAAAAGCTAAGGATTTAGCTGGCTCTGAAGTAACTATTACAAACGATGCACCATTTTCATTTCCACTAGGTGAAACAGTAATTACATGGACTGCAGTTGATTCTTTTGATAATACAATAAGCTTATCACAGAAAATTACTGTACTAGCATGTGGCAGATCCGATTCATACTATAACTTGATTATTGGAACTGCTGAAGAAGACATTTTGACTGGAACTAATGTAGCAGATCTTATTTTTGGGCAAGAGGGAGATGACATCTTAATGGGTTTCAAAGGAAATGATTGCATACTAGGCGGAGATGGTGATGATATAATCTTTGGAAATGAAGGTAACGATAATCTTTCTGGTGGAGATGGAAATGATGTCATTAAAGGACAATCTGGAGAAGACACTATCACTGGAGACTTTGGTACAGATGTAATTGATGGTGGCGATGATAATGACGCTTGTAATATTAGTCAAGTTCCTGATGGTGATCTTGAAATAAAATGTGAGCTGTAATTATATTCAAAGTTCAAATATGTATTATCTAATCTAGACTACTAAATTCATCTGGCATGTAATTTAAAAAATAGACGCTAATAATTTTTTAATTGATATATAGTGACAATACTTTCTATATTCCAACTATAAAGAATTGAGATCTAGTTTATATCAAATCAATCTTTTTAATCATTAATGTCAAATAGAAAAAAAATAATTATTGCTGCAATTATTGTTACGGTAAGTTTTGCTTTTCTTTCCTTTGAGGGATATTTTCTAAAAGAGATTATTGCTCAGGAATTAAGTGAAAACAAAGGCTATCTATTTGCAGAAGACACTGTAATTACTGCCATGTTTGATTTCAATAAAGGGACAGAAATAAGTCGATTCGAGATTTTTACCCAAAAAACTGGATTTCAAGCTAGGGACTCATTTACTATCACCCTGGAAAAAATAGTCGGCGACACACCTCTGTTACACGAGGTTGCTGATCAAGCCTTTCTTTACAGATCTTCTGCTGAAAAAAAAACTATTAACCCATTTGATGTAAAAATCATTATTTCACAGGGAAAAGACCAAAAACGTAGTTTTTCGTACTCTAATTGTTTCATAGAAGATTATTTTGTGATAACAAAAACTGACAATGAAGAAGGATGGACACAGGGAAAAGGTTTTGCGGTGGTAGATCATTTTGAAATCCAATGTGGTAGCTATCAACCTAACAATCCAGTCTATGAAGAAATGAATACAATCAAAGAAAAAGCAACTGCAAAAAGTAGCATGGATTATCAAGCAGAACAAAGAAATCTAGGCCGATAACAAAACGAAGTAACTTATCATTTTTTTTATTTGATCGTATAAATTTTGATCGCTATATAGTTACCATATAGAATATGATGAACAGAAATTTAATACCCATTACCCATGCAAAGCTATGGTACAATGGCTCTCTTGGGTAAAATCAAACGAAAAAGAAATACTTAGACTTTTAGATGAATTGGCCAAAAAGTCTGTTGAAACTTCAGAAGCCCTTGTAGATCTGTTTTCAGATTTTAACAAATTTAATGACTATCAAAATAAAATAAGAAAGCTTGAACGAGAAGCAGATGGTCTAACAAGAGCAGTTTTTGCTGAATTAAATAAAACCTTCATCACTCCATTAGATCGTGAGGATATTCAACGAATTGCCTCAAAAACCGATGATGTAATTGACTTTATCGAAGGAGTTTCAGGAAGAATACAAAGTTACAAAATATCTAGTCCTCCTTCATATATGTTGGAAATTGCAAAGGAATTAGTAAAAGCCACAAAAGAGGTGGAATTCATGATTTCTCGTCTCAAAAACGTTAAAGGAGATAAAGAAATTATCAATCATTGTAGAAACACTAGTGATATTGAACATACAATTGATGATCTGTATAGAGCTGCTGTAGGACATTTATTTGAAAACAGTGATGCAGTTACTATTATTAAAATGAAGGATATCTATGAAGCGTTAGAAACTGCTTCTGATAGATGTGTTGATGTTGCTGATGTTGTTGAAGATATTGTTTTAAAATACTCGTAGTGTTTTTTTATGATCGAATTAGCAATAGGCGCAATTATAGCAGCATTAATTTTTGATTTTGTAAACGGATTCAATGATTCAGCTAATTCTGTTGCAACTGTAATTGGGACTAGAGTTTTAAAACCACTTTACGCAGTTTTATTATCAGCAGCTGCAAACTTTGCTGGACCATTTCTTTTTGGAGTAGCAGTTGCTACAACTATCGCTAAGGGAATTATCAATCCTGAAGATATTACAACTTACATGATTATTGGAGCTTTAATTGGAGCTACAAGTTGGGCCGCGTTGTGTACCTATTTTGGCCTTCCAATATCTGTAAGTCATTCCTTAATTGGGGGCTTGATAGGAACAGGTTTAGCTGTACTCGGTCCAGATAAACTTCTACTCGACGGTTTATTTAAAGTGGGATTAGGAATAATCGCATCACCTTTAGGGGGATTAGTAATTGGATTTTTGTTTGCTGGAGCAATTATTACTTTTTTTGCAAGGCATCATCCAAGAAAAGTAAATGCTACATTTGGTAGGTTACAATTAATTTCATCAGCATGGTTTGCATTGGCTCATGGAGCAAACGATGGTCAAAAAACCATGGGTATCATAGTTCTTGTTTTGTTATCCGAGGGACTGCTTACAGAATTTGAAGTTCCTATTTGGGTAATTCTAGCTGCAGCTTCTTCTATAGCACTAGGAACTTTCATTGGAGGTTATAAAGTCATCAAAACTTTGGGTATGAAGGTTGCAAGATTGAAACCATATCAAGGGTTTGCAGCTGAAACTGGGGGAGGAATAATTTTAGCAATCTTTGCTATTCTTGGAATACCTGCAAGTACTACTCACGCCATTACTGGATCGATTATGGGTTCAGGAGCAGTTAGACGAAAGTGGGCTGTGAGGTGGAAGATGGGAAAGCAAATTGTATTTGCCTGGTTAATTACAATTCCAGGTAGTGCTGGAATTGCATACCTGAGTACAGTTGTTATACACCTTTTTGTGTGACTAAAGATAGCGAAACTAGAATGAAATTTTCAATTTTCACTATCTTTTTTGCAGAATTACTTGGAACATTTGGACTTGTTGTAGCAGCAACAGGTTCAATAGTTTACGATTCAAGTATTGAAAATATACTAGGACCAATTTTTGTTGCTATTATTCATTTTGTTGGTTTGGCAATAGTGGTTTATGCATTTGGAAAATATTCCATGGCACATTTTAACCCTGTAGTAACAATTGGATTTTTTATTTCAGGATATATCGATGCAAAAAAAATTCCAGTATATTTTAGTGCACAAGTTATAGGTGCATTTTTGGGAACATTTTTTGTTAAATTTGTCATAGGTGATTTTGCAAATCTTGGTTTAAATTTTCCAAACTATTCTTATCCAATTTTTCTATTCTTTGTAGTTGAAATCATGGCTACAGTAATGCTAATGGGAGTAATTCTTACAGCTGTTCATATCAAACGTTTAAACAAATTTGTTGGTTTGGCAGTAGGTGCAATAATTGCTTTAGATGTATACTTTCTTGGACCAATATCTGGAGCTTCAATGAATCCAATTCGTTCTCTATCTCCAGCTATATTCACCGGAATTACTGAAGATTTGTGGTTATATTGGTCAGCGCCATTTATTGGAGCAGCAATAGTAGGAATAATTTACCATAAGAAATTTTCTCTCTCTAAAAATCAATAGTATGTACTAAGTTAGAAAATATTACGAATAATAATGACAAAAAATACGACTAATTATTGACTTCAAAGGAGTTATTTACAAAAGCAAAAAAAATTATTCCATCTGGGGTAAACAGTCCTGTAAGATATTTTGAACCGTATCCGTTCTTCGTAAAAAAATCCCAAGGGGCATACATTTGGGATGAGGATGGAAATCAATACATTGATTTTTGTAACGGTTATGGCGCATTATTATTAGGACATCGAAGAAAGGAAATAATTTCAGCAGTATCAAACCAGCTAAAAAGAGGAACGCTTTTTTGTACTCCTACAGAACTTGAAATAAAATTATCTAAATTAATTATTGCAAATTTTCCATCCATTGATAAAGTCAGGTTAGTAAATACCGGGTCAGAGGCTACAATGACTGCCATAAGACTTGCAAGAGGATATACCAAAAAGAAAAAAATAATTAAATTTGAGGGATGTTATCATGGATCTTACGATTCAGTATTAGTAAAAGCAGGATCAGGTTCTGCACATAATGGAATTTCCGTTTCTGAGGGAGGGTTGACGGAAGTTTCAAAAAATACTCTTGTAGTCCAATATAATAATTCACAACAACTTGAACAGGTCCTAAAGAAAAACAAAGATGTTGCAGGAGTTATAGTTGAACCAATACTTGCAAACATGGGTTTAATCTTACCTCAAAAAAATTTCCTTTCAGATATTAGAAAAATAACAAAAAACCACAATGTACCATTAATTTTTGATGAGGTTGTTACTGGATTTCGTGTTTCTCCAGGAGGTGCACAACAACACTTTGGAATAAAACCCGATATTACAACTTTGGGAAAATCTCTTGGAAATGGATTTGTAATCGCCGCAGTAGGTGGTAGAAAAGAAATCATGAACCATCTTACTCCAAGTGGTAAAGTTTATCAGGCAAGTACATTTGCAGGAAATCCAATATCAGTAAGTGCATCGATTGCTTCTATTACAACTATGAACAAACTAAAAAACAAAATTTATCCAAAACTAGAACAGTATTGTACACTTCTTTGTAGGACAATCGATGATATATCAAATGATTTAAAAATTCCGCACCAAATTAATTTTACAGGTTCAATGTTTCAAATTTTCTTTACCGATAAACCAGTTACCGACTATACAACATCAAAAAAGGCAGACGCTAAAAAATTCCAAAAAATGTTCCGTTCATTACTAAAAAGTGGAATATTTATTGCACCATCTCAATTTGAAACAGTTTTCTTATCAGATGCACACACAAAAGCTGATTTTAACAAGACTCTAAGCGCATATCATAATGCTCTTAAAGCGGTGAAGAATTGAAGTACAAAATTGGAACGAGGGGAAGCAAACTCTCCATAGCCCAAACAAATTGGGTAATTTCTGAATTAAAAAAAGTAAATCCAGGCTCAGATTATGAAATTATTACCATTACAACAAAAGGAGACACTGATGCTCGTCCACTGTTCACTTTAGATCAAAAGGGTATTTTTGAAAAGGAAATTGATAGGGCAGTAGCAGAAAAACAGGTGGATTTTGCAGTACATAGTCTCAAAGATGTACCATCAGAAATTGCCCCTAATCTAAGTCTGAGCTGTATTCCTCTACGTGAGGCAATTAATGACGTATTCATTTCAACTGATGGCTCTACGCTAGAAACAATAAAGTCAGGTGCAGTAATCGGTACAAGTAGTCTAAGACGCGCTGTTCAAGTTTCTAGAGTACGTTCTGATGTTATTGTGAAACCTATCAGAGGAAATGTAGAATCTAGGGTCAGAAAAATAAAAGAAGAAGAATACGAAGGAATTGTTCTTGCACAAGCTGGAATTAACAGACTTGGTCTTGATATTAAAGTCTCAAAACTATCAACACTTGATTTTCCGCCATCTCCTGGACAGGGAGCTTTGGGCATTGTAAGTAGAAGTGATGATACTAATACAAATTCCTTACTGAAGAAAATTGAAGATAATGATTCTAGAATAGAAATAGAAGCTGAAAGAGCACTTTCAAAGTTTGTTGAATCAGGATGTAGGTTTCCAGTTGGGGCATTTGCTAAATTAAATGGAGACAATCTGAAACTTACAGTTGCAGTGTACTCTATAGATGGAAAAAAATCAATAATCATTGAAAAAAATGGAAACAGAAATGATCCAGTTGCTTTAGGAAAGATTGCAGGAGAGGAGCTAAATAAGCAAGGTGTTAGTGAACTTGCAATAAATTGGAGAGAAAAGGTAGAGGAGTGGAACAAAAAATGATTAGTAAAGTGTATTTAGTTGGAGCAGGACCTGGCGACCCTAAATTAATTACACTTAGAGCAGTGGAACTTCTAAAAACAGCTGATGTAGTGCTGTATGATAGGTTAGTTAGCAAAAAAATTCTTGCAATGGTTTCTAAGAAAGCTAAAAAAGTTTACGTTGGTAGAGATATTGGTGATGATTATCTTCATCAAGACAGTACAAATGATTTGATGGCAAAGTATGCTAAAACAAAAAAAAATATTGTACGATTGAAGGGTGGCGATCCAATAATTTTTGGAAGAGGCGGAGAAGAAGCAGAGTATCTAAAGAAAAAAAAGATAAAATTTGAAATCGTTCCTGGAATTACCTCAGGAATTGGCTCGGCTACCTATGCAGGTATCCCATTAACACATAGAAAATTTGCCTCGTCGGTAGTTTTTGTAACCGGTCATGAAGATCCACAAAAGTCAAAAGAGAAGGTAAAGTGGAAAAATCTTTCAAAATCAGTAGATACAATAGTAATCATGATGGGTCTTTCACGAATAGGTATCATTTGTAAACAGCTAATTGAAGGGGGAATGAACAAAACAACTCCAGTTGCTGTTATTCAGGAAGGAACTACACCACAGCAAAAAATGATTACCGGTAATGTCTCTAATATTTCAAAACTTGTTACTCAAAAGAAAATCAAACCACCCTCTATAATTATAATAGGCAAGGTAGTTAATCTCTCAAAAACTATAGGTTGGAAGTAAGAAATGATGGATGGAAAAACAATAGCAATAACACGGTCTAAGGAAGACTCTGAAGAATTCGTTGAACTAGTTTCAAAAGAAAATGGAAAACCAATTCCTTTACCAACAATCGAGTTGATTACAAAAGGAGAAAAAATTATAGATGAGTTTCTTGAATCAACAAAACACTATGAACCTGATTATTCTGTATTTATGAGCTCAAAAGCAGTAAAACTTCTTTTTGATTCTGCAAAAAAAATCTCAATGTATGAAAAACTTCAACTTGCTGTAGCAAATACCATTGTAATTGCAGTGGGCCCAAAAACTAAATCTGCGCTTGTAGCTGAAGGAATTAAAGTTTCTCATATGCCCAAACGATTTTCATCAGTAGGTGTTGGCGAAGTCTTTACTAGACTAAATGCCGTTGGTAAAAAAGTACTAGTGCCAAGAAGCGGAGCATCAACACTTTTTCTTAAAACTCTATTAGAAAAGATTGGTCTTAATGTAAAAGAGATCTTTCTCTACGATATTTGTGCATTTCGTGATACATCGCTATGGAATAATTTTCGTCAATTATTTTCACAAAATAAAGTCGATGGAATTATTTTTACAAGTGCTTCATCAGTTAGAGCATTTTTAGAAATTATGAAAAAAGATTATGATGAAAAAACACTATTGAACAAATTGCAGAAAATTAAAATTGTCTCAATTGGTCCATTCACATCTGAAGAGCTTAACAAACTTGATTTACAAAATACTGTTTCTGATGTACACACAGTTCCAGGAGCTTTTGAAACACTAAAAAATATTTTTTCCTTAGCTTAGCCTATCGATTATTCTAAATTTAGCTCTGCCTACTCCGATCTACAAGTTGTAATGGTTGTAGAACGTATTAATAATATAACGGTGTTATTGTCTGCATGGCTACTGAAAATCTTAACATGGATTATTCAAAGTATGACTTCAAAGACTCAACTGATTTGTATGTACATCTCAGCAAAAAAGGTCTTTCAAAAGATACTGTCATAGCTATTAGCAAAATGAAAGATGAACCTCAATGGATGCTTGATTTTAGATTACGTTCTTATGAAATTTTTATGAAAAAACCAATGCCAACTTGGGGTGGTGATCTCAGTGTAATTGATTTCCAAAATATTTTCTACTATGCAAAGGCAACTGAAAAAACTGAAAAAAATTGGGATGATGTACCTGCAGATGTCAAAGCTACGTTTGATAAACTTGGTATCCCAGAAGCTGAAAAGAAGTTCTTGGCAGGTGTTGGTGCCCAATACGAGTCCGAAGTTGTATATCATAATTTAAGAGATGATCTTGCAAAACAAGGTGTTTTATTCTTGGACACTGATTCTGCACTAAAAGAACAACCAGAAATTTTTAAAAAATATTTTGGTAAAATAATTCCTCCAGAAGATAATAAATTTGCAGCACTAAATAGTGCAGTTTGGAGTGGTGGTTCATTTATCTACATTCCACCAGGAGTTAAAGTTGACATGCCATTACAAGCATACTTTAGAATTAATGCTGAAAATATTGGACAATTTGAAAGAACACTAATTATCGCAGATGAGGGTTCAGAAGTTCATTACATTGAAGGCTGTACTGCTCCTGTCTATTCATCAGAGTCACTTCACTCTGCAGTTGTTGAACTAGTAGCACATAAGGATGCAAAACTGAGATACACTACAATCCAAAATTGGAGTAGTGATGTATACAACCTAGTTACAAAACGTGCTTATGCATACGAAGGCTCAACAGTTGAATGGATTGATGGAAACATTGGAAGCAAACTTACAATGAAGTATCCAGGAATTTATCTCATGGGTGAAAGAGCTTACGGTGAAACACTATCGATTGCATTTGCAGGAAAGAATCAACACCAAGATACCGGTGCAAAGATGGTACATCTAGCTCCAAATACCACATCAAAAATTACATCAAAATCAGTTAGCCGTTTGAATGGTCGCTCTACTTACAGAGGATTACTACATGTTGCAAAGGGTGCAACAAATGTGAAAGCAACTGTTAGATGTGATGCCTTACTATTAGATGATACCTCAAAAACAGATACTTATCCATACATGGAGATCAATCAAGAAGATGCTACCATTACACATGAAGCCACAGTTGGTAAAATCGGTGATGAGCAAATTTTCTATCTTATGACTAGAGGCTTCTCTGAAGAAGAGGCACTAACCTTAATTGTAAATGGATTCATGGAACCTTTCACAAAGGAACTTCCAATGGAATATGCCGTAGAACTGAACCGATTAATTAAACTAGAAATGGATGGTTCAGTAGGTTAAACACTTCGGTATTCTTCATGATTAAATATGCAAAACCTTGCTTTATCTACAATTGGTTTTCGACATATAGATGATATATCATCATCAAAAAACGAACCAGATTGGCTTAAAGAGTATCGAAAAAAATCTCTTAGTGAATATCAGAAACTTCCACAAGAAACTTCTCCGCTCTATAACAAATATACTGATGCCAACAGAATGGATCCAGAGCAGGTTTCGTTAACAATTAATTCTGATAAATCAGTCCCAGAATTTCTTACAAATAGATTAAATGAACTTGTACACGAAACTTGTATTGTACAAATAGGCTCTAATATTCACAAAATTAACTTACCTGATGAATTACAAAAAAAAGGATTAGTAATTTCTTCAATTGATGATGCACTAAAAAATCACACTGATATAATTCAAAAAACATTAGAATCAACAAACTCTAAAGAAGATAAATACACTGCGTTAAATAATGCAGCATTTAATTCTGGAATATTTATTTATGTACCGCGAAATTTAATCTTAGAAAAACCAATCCATATAGTTTCTTCACTTTCAATAGATGGGGCATCTACTATATCTCGTAATGTAATTGTTACAGAAGATAATAGCAAGGCAAGTATCGTACAAGAATTGTATGCACCAAAAACTTCTCATCAGCAAGCGTATCTTGAATTACTCAATGTAAGCGTAGGACAAAATAGCCAATTAGATGGGACAACTTTACAGATAATGGATGATAGTGCTGTTAATTTCTCTACTAGAAAATCCAATATTGCTCAAGACGGTAAAATAAATTGGTATTTGGGTCTGTTTGGTGCAATGTTATCACGTTACAGAATTGATTATTATCTTAACGGCACAGGTGCAAATGCTAATGATTCAGAAGTAGTCTTTGGAAATAATAATCAATCATTTGATCTTAGTTCTAATGTAAATCATGAAAAGCCTTCTACTGAAGCCAGGGTAATTGAAAAATCTATCCTTAAAGATAATTCAAAATCACTTTTCAAAGGAATGATTCGAATAAAAGAACATGCCAGTAAATCTAATTCATTTCTGTCTGGACGATCTATTTTATTAGACAAGGGAGCAAAGTCAGACTCTATTCCAGGTCTTGAGATTTTTACTAATGATGTTAAAGCAACCCATTCAGCATCTGTTGCTCAAATTGACGAAGAGCAAATATTTTATCTCCAAACTCGATGTCTATCTAGAGAGGAATCTGAAAGAATTATTGTAGAAGGATTTTTGGAACCCCTTTCTAGAACAATGTCGTACCAAGTTCGCGCCTGGATATCTTATCTTATAGAATCAAAATGGGAAGGACGTGATATGAGTATCAAAAATGATGACCAACTCAAAGCATTAGTTGAGGTTGAAGAAACGAGATATAATGAGAATGCCGAAATTGAACAGCATTACAAGTATAGGTGACATAGATTGGGAAATTGGGTAAAGGCATGTGATGCTAACAATGTTGCAAGTGGAGAACTATATGGGTTTGATCATAATGATAAAAAAATTCTTTTGGCAAATCTAGATGGCAAAATTTTTGCTATTGATAGAATTTGTACTCATGCCGAAGCAGATCTTTCAACAGGTATGCTTAGCGAAGAAGGAGTTAGGTGTCCACTCCATTTATCAGTATTTAATTTGGAAAATGGAACTCCACAAAATCCTCCCGCAGAAAAATCCTTGAAAACATATAATGTTAAAATAGATAAGAACGAGGTTTACGTGGAGATATAGCATGCAGTCTAGCAGTTTATCCCTTGAAAATATTCAAAAAGACTTTCCTATATTACAAAGAACTGTTCGTGATGGAAAGCCATTGGTGTATTTGGATAATGCATCAACAACTCAAAAACCAATTCAAGTTATTAATGCAATTAGTGATTATTACACAAATCATAATGCAAACATTCATCGGGCAGTGTATGCTCTTGCTGAAGAAGCAACTGAATCTTATGAAGCTACCCGGGATAAAATAGCAAAGTTTCTAAACATCCCAAATCGGGAAGAGATAATTTTTGTTCGTGGTACTACTGAGGGCATTAATCTAGTTGCATATACTTGGGGAAGACAGAATATCAAAGAAGGAGATATTATAGTAACTACCGAATACGAACATCACAGCAATATTGTTCCTTGGCAGCTTTTAACGAAGGAAAAAGGCGCTAAATTAGAATACATTGGGATTAATGATGATGGAGAGTTACTATTAGATCAGCTAGATTCCTATCTGAAAACTGGTAAAGTAAAATTAGTTACGTTTAGCCAAATGTCTAATGTTCTTGGAACTATTACTAACACTGAAGAAATTATTAACAAATGTAAACAAGCAGGAGTGAAAACTCTGATTGATGGCGCACAATCAGTACCTCACATGAAAGTTGATCTTGAAAAACTAGGATGTGATTTTTTTGCTTTTTCAGCTCATAAAATGTTGGGACCAACTGGAGTTGGAATTCTATGGGTGAGAAAATCAGTGCTTGAAACCATGAATCCATTTCACGGTGGAGGCGACATGATTCGTGAAGTCCATAAATATGAAACAACATGGAATGATTTGCCCTACAAGTTTGAGGCTGGAACACCAAACATAGCTGATGTCATTGGTTTTTCAGCAGCAATAGACTATCTTGAAAAAATTGGAATGGATACAATTCGAAAACACGAAATTGACTTAACAAGATATGCAATTGAAAAAATGTCTCAGATTAAAGGAATTACCATTTATGGTACTAAAGATATTTTAAAAAGAGGAGGAGTAATTTCATTTAATTTCCATGATGTACATCCTCATGATGTTGCCACTATTATTGATAGAGAAGGAATAGCAATCCGCTCTGGGCATCATTGTGCACAAGTATTGATGGAAAGATTAGAAGTTGCAGCTACTAATCGTGCAAGTTTTTACATATACAACACTACATCTGATGTTGACAAACTCATTAAATCATTAGAAAAGGTATCTGAGTTGTTTAAATTATGAGTGACCCAATTTATACCGAAATAATAATTGACGAAGCAAAAAATGCACAAAATGAAGGCATTTTAGAAAATCCAGATATTTCTCAGCATGACGCAAATCCAATGTGTGGAGATAGTATTACTCTACAAATGAAGGTAAATGATGATATTATTTCAGACATTAAATGGCATGGTGATGGCTGTACTATCTGTAAAGCCTGTACATCCGTCTTAACACAATTGGTCAAAGGTAAAGATCTAACTTTTGCTAAAAATCTAAACAAAGAAGAACTTTTATCTGAATTAGGATTAGAGCATTTGATAAGACAAAGTCCAGTCCGAATTAAATGTGCTTTATTATCTCTGAAATCCCTAAAGCTTGGTCTTTATACATATTTAGCCAAGAAAATTGAAAATTCAACTTCATTTGATAGCTTAAAAGAAGAAGCATCAAAACTCTATTAGCATGAGTGTTTTCAAACCCTCAGTCCCAATTTCAATTCAAATAAGAAAAATAATTTATGATAAATATAATGATCCAGAACTCCGATTTACTAACGATGAAATCTTTGAAATTATAAAAAATAATGGTGATGTAGATAAATCTTGGACAATTGATAATATGGAAAAATATTTTCAAGATATCTGCGACTCTGGACTAGTAAGAAACATCGCACAAAATTTTACTACGGTTTGGTTCAAACTGTTCAATTCTATAGAAAAAATTCGATGCAACTCTTGCAATAAAGACACCTATCTGAGTAAATCTGAATCTCGAATATGTCTAAATTCAGAATGTAAATCCGCTATTTAGATCTATATCGTTTCGCAGCCTCTTCTAAAACCTGAATCATTGGCAATGTTTCCCCCGTCAAATATAACACAAGGGCTCCACCTGCTGTACTGATATGATCAATTTTTTCTGTTAGCCCATACCGTTTGAGTGCTGAAGTTAAGTGCCCCCCGCTTACGATAGTTGTTGCCATAGAATTAGCAACTCCTTGAAGAATTCCTTTTGTGCCTAGACTAAACTGTTCTTTTTCAAAGTATCCTGGTGGCCCACTAATGAAAACCGTTCCCGCACCAGATATCAACTTGTTATAATGTTCTACAGTCTTAGGCCCAACATCATATATGATATCTTCTTTGGATAGATCTCTTACATCTACTTCCACCCTAGAACCGTCCTTATCTATTGCAACATCAACTGGTGTGGAAAAGACATCAGGGTATTCGCCTATCAAAGCATGGGCCTTTGCGACAATTTCCTCTTCTCTTTCAATTCCTAAAGGGGCTTTGATGCGAGCCTGTGCTCTCATGAATACATTGCCTATCAGGCCTGTCAAAAGGACATGATCTGCCCTGCCCTTTTTAATTAGCATCTTAATTGCTTCTAGTCTGTCTCCTACCTTTGAACCCCCAAGAACAATTACATGAGGAGCTTTAGCAACCATCATAATTTCATCTAATTTTCTAACTTCTCTTTCCACAATTTTTCCTGCACATGCAGGTAAAACATGAGCAAAACCAACAATTGAGGGATGTGATCTATGAGCGCTTGGAAATGAATCCAGTACACATAGATCAAAAAGTTTTTCCAGCCTTTGAACCATTATAGTTTTAGCTGCATCTGCTGAAGAAAACTCGTAATTTTCTTCAGCACAAAGTCTTAGATTATCAAGTAATAAAATATCTCCATCTTTCAAATTTTTTATCTCATTTTGAGCAGTGGTGCCAATTATATCTTCAACGTATTTTATTTTCCGATTCAATAATTTCTCTAATACTTCTGCATGTTTTTTCATTCCAGTATAGTCTTTATTTCCAACTCTTCCTTGGTGGGATGCAACTACTAATTTGGAATTTTTTATTGCATTAATTGTCTCAGTTGCCTCTTCAATCCTTCTAGTTCCAGAAATTTCCATAGTGTTATGATCAATTGGACAATTCATATCAACTCTCAAGAAGATAGTTTTACCTTTTAGGTCAAAATCATCTAGAGTTAACAGCTTCACGCTATTCCTTTTTTTAACCAGCTTAAAATCTTTGAGCCGATCAGAATTATGATTTAGTTTTTATTCCCAGACTGTCCTTTTAGATTCAGTAATGAATAATGTTAAAGCAATTGGGTATTTCACATAATTAACTAAACAATATTGAGTAAAATTAAAAATGACGTTGATGAGGGTTATATAATTGCAGAAATGGATATTTGATATTCGTTCAAGACCTTTTGTTTTAACTGTACTAGCTTTTCTTTTTGTTACATTCTTAGTTTATTTTGAAATCACTAAACAATTTGATGAATCGGTAATTAGCTACTTTCAGTCAATTTCCGGAAATGCTGTATTAGATCTTCTAATCCAGTCGATCACAGAAGCAGGAGATATCATCTACATGTTTCTGTTTGCAAGTGCTCTTTTAATTATAAAAAGAACCAGAAGAATTGGACTTGCTCTAATGATTTTGCTAGTGTTGGCAACCCTACTTACTGGATATATCAAATGTGGAGTTGATAGGGATAGGCCAAATCTAGATTTTGAAGGAACCCCATTTCCTATACCAATTGGTGAGGATACTTTTGCCTTATTCTGTGAGGGTGGCTTTAGTGCATCTTATCCTTCAGGGCATGCAGCTAGGGCAGCAATATTTGGTATAATACTTGGTTATGCGCTTTCTCAGAAGTTCCCACGAGGATGCTATCTGTTATTGTTATATCCGATTTTAATGTCGATTAGTAGAATGTATGTGATACAACATTACCCTATGGATGTAATCGGTGGAACACTTCTTGGAATTATGTTAGCTGGAGTAGTAGCAAAGAAAATCAAACTTTTCAAAAGATTTGATGCCTCAAAAATCTAACTCATCAAACACTTTTGAATTAATAAAAACTATGGCAAAATGATCTCTATCATGATGATATGTCCAATATCGTAGATTTCGTTCTTGATTTGTTTGCTTTAAACCGTAATTGACATTAGTTGTAATAATATACCCTATTCTTTTTGCAATTTTATCTTCTTTTGGCATCAAAACTTTATAACCCATTTTTTGGTTGGAAAACCCTGATTTGACCATCTCTTCTGCAGCCGTCCCCGCTTCTTTTTCATCTTTTACATCAAAAGTTTTGCTGATTGGTATTTTTGAGGGGTGAAATTCCATTAATAATTATAATTTAGGGATGAAATTAATATTTCTTAAACCTGAACTATTGAAACAATCTTAAAACCCCATTATAAGTTAAAAATCTTAACTGGAAAGTCAAATCATCGTTATACGATTAATTTATTCTTGTCGAACTCCTGAAAAGAACAGATGGCATCCTTAATACAAAAAGCTACTCTATTACAAGTAAAAAAACAAGAAGCCTCAAAACTCCGAAGAAAAGGCGAACTTGAGTTCAAAAAAGCTAAATCTGTAGCTAATAGATCTATTTCTGGACTAGTCACCCTTCAAAGAAAAATTGAATCATCAAAAGAAGAATTAGACGATGTTTCAGGGGTTTTGACTCAGCGTTTAGCACAACAAGAAAGCATTCAAAGATTGGTAGCGGCAGCAGAAGAACGCCTAAAACGTGAAAAAGATGCTAAAGAACAAACTGAGCAAGAATTAGAATTTGCTGAATCTGAAGAAGAAAAATCCCAAGCAAAAGCTAGACTTCAAATAATTACTGATAAAATTAACGAACTTTTAGAAGAAATTAATCAAAGGAGCAAGACTTTTAAAAAAACTTCCCAAGGTATTGAAGATTATAAAAAATCTAGTTCAAAACTATCAGGGAAAATTCAAAAACAAACTCACTCAAAACCTACTCTGAAAAACCTTATCCAAACTAGTAAAAAAACAACCCTTCGTATAGCAAAACAGGTATCTCGTCAAGCAAAACAAGAAGAATCAGCTAAACAAAACCTCTTAAAAATTAGTAA
Organism: Nitrososphaerota archaeon; assembly: GCA_032128215.1. Taxonomy (GTDB): domain Archaea; phylum Thermoproteota; class Nitrososphaeria; order Nitrososphaerales; family Nitrosopumilaceae; genus CSP1-1. The sequence goes on from JAQBHA010000062.1 coordinate 23,559, forward strand.
ACAACTATCAGAACTTGCTGCTAAAAGACGAAAGATATTATCTTCCAAGAAAAAATCTAAAGTTCGAAAAGGAAAATCTAAAGTTCGAAAAGGAAAATCTAAAGTTCGAAAAGGAAAATCTAAAGTTCGAAAAGGAAAATCTAAAGTTCGAAAAGGAAAATCTAAAGTT
>JAQBHA010000063.1:0-13752 GCA_032128215.1 Nitrososphaerota archaeon
GGCCAGCGACGGCGACCTGATGGAGGGCGTCGCCTCGGAGGCGGCCTCGCTCGCCGGGCATCTCCGGCTCGGCAAGCTGCCCTGCCTGTACGCGGACAACCGCGTCACCCTCGCCGCCGGCACCGACATGACGTTCTCGGAAGATCGCGCCAAACGCTTCGAGGCGTATGGCTGGCACACCGTATCGGTGGCGGACGGCGGCGACCTGGCCGCGATCGACGCTGCGCTGCAGGCGGCACGCGCGGATACGACGCGGCCCTCGCTGATCCTGGTGCGCACGCACCTCGGCTACGGCTCCCCGCACAAACAGGACAGCTTCGACGCGCACGGCTCGCCCCTCGGTGTCGACGAGGTTCGCCTGACCAAACAGCATCTCGGCTGGCCCGTCGAGCCGCTGTTCTTGATCCCGGAACCGGCCCTGGCGCACTTCCGCGAAGCGCTGGCGAGCGGCGCCCGACAGGAAGCGGCGTGGAACGACCGCATGGTGGCCTACGCGCAGGCCTACCCCGATGTGGCGGAGGAGCTGCGGCGAAGCGTGCGTGGCGAGTTGCCTCCGGGCTGGGACGTGGACATGCCGGTCTTTCCTGCCGACCCGAAGGGCATCGCCACACGCGTCGCCTCGGGCCAGGTGATGAATGCCGTCGCACCGAGGGGGGTAAACGGGTTTATTATTTTGACAGTATTGATTCAACACAGAATTTTGCGTCATCTATTTCAAAAAACCCAAAAGAAAATGGAACAGTAATTGTTTCAAAAAAACAATCCAGTGGTAAAGGTCGATTGGGTCGCAAGTGGGTATCTCCAGAGGGAGGATTATGGTTTTCTGTAATTTTACATCCAAAGTTTGATGTTTCACTTGTAACACTTTTTCCTTTGGCAGCTTCATTGGCACTAGCTAATGCAATTAAAAAGAGTTTAAAGAAAAAACCAGAGGTAAAGTGGCCAAACGATGTTACATTAAATCATAAAAAGGTAGCGGGAATGTTAGTTGATTTATCTTTAAAATCAAACTATATTGAAAGTCTTATTCTTGGAGTAGGAATTAATTTTAAGATAGACCCAATCAAGCTTGAAAATACAATCAAAAATACAGAAAATTTTTATGGAGTTGCTACGTTGGTAAAAAAAAATGAAGATGCAAATCCTGTCAAACTCATCCAATCATTTCTTTTTGAGTTGGAAAGAATTTGTGAAGAACTAAACAAAGGTAATATTAGAAAAATCCTCAATGATTGGACAAAATTGTCATCAACAATTGGGAAAAAGGTGACTGTTTCCATTTCTTCTGGAAAAATTAGCGGAAAAGCCATTAAAATTGATGACGATGGAGCACTTGTAATATCACAGAATAAAGAGATCCATAGAATTCTAGTTGGAGATGTGATTTGAAATTTTAGAATTATCTTCGTCTTTTTCTTACTTTATTTCTTCTAGGGGATAATTTTTTTTTTCTTAGCTTTTTTCCGGATTTAGTTTTTTTCTTTATTTTCTTTTTTATTTTTTTACTAGTTTTAAAATGAGATTTTAGGTTATGTATACTTCCTTTAATATTGGCAATATTAGACACCAGGTTTTCTAATTCAGTCACATACTCTTCATAAGCAATTAGTAATTGTGATTTTTTTTCATTTGATTTTTGGAGATATTCGTTTGATCTTAACATGTTAGTTGTATTGATAAATTCTGGCAACGGTTGTTCAAGAGTATTAATTTCAGATAGCTCATTTTTTGCAAGAACTATTTTTTTTTGTAATTCATTAATTTTTATCCCATTTGATGTCATTTCTACAACCCTTTGAGAGTATTCTATAAAGATTAAATCTTTTATGACAAATGTTCTGGTTCAGTGAATCCAGTACTATGATCCCATGTAGCAAAATATTTGGGGGTAATCTCAAGTAATATTGAAAATCCATTTTTGACTCCATTCATCAAAAATTTTGCAACCTCGTTATCTAGATTGCCAGTATATTTTATCATAATTTTTTCGGCGATTGGAATGTTTGCATTAATATCTTCAGATATTATTGCAGTTCCCTTACCTCTGACCCCTTTATAGGGCATTTTTTCATCATCTATACAAAAATAAACAATATTTTTTTTTCTTGCATTATTTGCTTTTTTTGCTGTTTTAGATGTCTCGATATAGAATTTTCCTTTTTCATAAAGATACCAAACTGGATGAACGTTTGGCTCACCTTTCTCATCGATTGTACCTAAAAGTAAATTCAGTTTACCTTTAGAAAGAAAATTCAGTGTTTGCTCTTCACTAAATTTAGAACCAAATCCTGGACTGGCATGAACAATTTTCAATTTAATTGATATTAAATTTTAAACATAATATCTTTTTCTTAAAATTACTAATAATTAGATATCTAGCCCATATCAAGAGCTTTTGAGTGCATTTTCGTGTGTGGTCTTTCTCCTGAATATTTTCGGCGCATGTGACCGGATGGTCTTCCATAAAGAAGTTCTAGAAACCACGACTCGTGTTCAATTTCTTCGGCAAGAATATGTTGTGCAATTTCATATGTCATTGGATCTTTTCCATGAGTCATTTTACAAACCTTATCCCAATTAATTATTGCTCCCTGTTCAGCTTTAAGACATTTTTCTAAAATTGTTTTGAGATTTGTCGGGTTATCTGACAGTTGAAGAAATTCACACCCAGACATTTTGATATAATTAATGGCGTCTTTTGGAAGTTGCCCGCCTAGTTGATAAATTCTTTCAATGCAAGATTCAAAGTGACTTAGATCTTCTAGTCTTGCATCTTCTATTACACCCTTTATTCCTTCACCATCCATTCCGGTACAATTTGCTCGTAGGAGAGTAAAGTAATAGTATGCTGTAAACTCTACTGAGGAGTTAATTACTAATTGCTTTATCAGTTCCTCTACATCAACGCCATTTTTTTTAAGAATTTCTACTCCAACAACATTTATTTTTTCAGATTCTGCCATTGTCCTTCAAGATTATTTTTCATAAGACCATAATAAGGATTATTCAAACTCTTGCTCTAAGAAATCAGTTCTGATGAATATGAATTTGTAAATCATTTGTTCTTCTGCATTTAGGGCAATGCGACCTAATAAAATTTTTACAAATTTCACATTTGAGATCAGGCTCCATGTCCAATCCACAGTTTCTACAACTTTCATGACGCATAGCATACATTGATTTTAGTTTTAGTATTAAATTAATTGGAAATCAGTGTTCTCTAATTAGTGTCAGCTAATTTATTCTCATTCTCAGGAATGAGAATGATACTTAGGCTAAGCTACACGCTGTTAACATGTGCGCAGTTGGATAAAACAATAATAACATAGATGACTAATACTATGTGTGGTCTTATGATGAATGAAGTTATAGTTGCGCAAAGGCGTTGTCCTAGTTGTGGAAAAAATAAAGTTCTTTCAGATGAAAACACTGGAGAATTATTTTGTGGTGCTTGCGGTTTCGTTATTAATGAAAAGATAGCAGATACAGGTGCAGAATGGAGATCATTTTCACAAGATGAAGGAAACAGAGCGCGAACAGGAGCAGGTACATCTCTCACTATGCACGACATGGGTCTTTCAACAGTTATTGGTAGTGTAAACAAAGATGCTACAGGGAAGCCTCTATCTTCATCTATGAAAAGTTCAATTGAACGATTAAGAACTTGGGATAGTAGAACTCAAGCTCACTCTTCATCGGATAGAAATCTCAGACAAGCATTAAATGAAATGGATAAAATTAAGGACAAACTTGCACTCACTAATGCAGTAATAGAAAAAGCTGCATACATTTACAGAAAGGCAATGGAGAAAAAACTAATCAGAGGAAGATCAATTCATGGTTTAGTTGCGGCATGCATCTATGCCGCCTGTAGAAATACGGAAACGCCAAGAACGCTAGATGATATTGCAAAAGGAATTAACATCAGAAGAAAAGATATTGCAAGATGTTATAGGCTAATATTTAGAGAACTTGAACTAAAGATTCCAGTACCAGATCCTCTAAAAGGAGTCTCGAGAATTGCAAGTCTTGCAGAATTAAGTGAAAAAACTAAAAGAAAAGCTATAGAGATTCTCATTAAAGCTAGAAAGACAGGGATGATTGCAGGTAAAGATCCAATGGGCATTGCAGCTGCTGCCTTGTACATTGCATGTATAAGCAATGGTGAAAATAAATCGCAAAAAGAAATCTCAATAGCATCAGGAGTTACTGAAGTTACGATTAGAAATAGATGTGCAGGGTTAAGAACAATTCTTGATACCTAGTACATACTGTTTGGAAAATTCCTAATACACACCATATTCTCATCTCAAGACATTACTACAAAAATTTTGATAAGAAAATCTATAATTATACTAAATAATTCATTAGAATAGAGTAATTTGGGCCTATTCAAGAAAAAAGGATTGTCATTTGAAAAAATAAAGATACCTAAATCTAATATAAATTCAGATAAAAATACTGCAATAACAATTAACATTAAAAATTCTGAGGAAGTATTTACAAATATTATACTAGTAACTAAGACTGACGATATAGAAAATCAATATCTAAAAATTGATAAGCCAACTATTAATCTGCCACCTCTAGATTTTCCAAATAGAAATACAGGCGATCACGAAATAACAATTACCCCATACAATATACCACTAAGTAAAATGCCTTTTAAAATTACACTTGAAGTATTTGCAAACAATAACGAAAAACCATTACTAAAAAAAGAATTTACTTTAACAATAAATAAAAAATAAAAATTATTACTCTTTGAAATAATTGTAACACTTGTCGTTTTGATTTGAGATAATACAGGATTTTAAAATATTAGATGGGCATTGTAATTAATTATCATTTACCATCATGGTGATAGCTGATTGAATTTTGTTTATTTGTTTTATTTTATCTAATGCTAAGCGACGGATATTATCATCAGAGTCGGAAGTAATTTTAATTATTACATCGTAAATTCCAAAAACTCCTTGCAATTCATAACTAATGGATTTTTCATTTTTTAGAATTTTTTTAATCTTTTCTATCACTTCTGCTTCATGATTAAGGGTCACATTTAACAAAAAATAAGCCGTGCTCATTTCATTATCATCATACTTTGGGCTCTATTCCCATCAATGTAAGAGTAGACCTAATGTTATCTATTTTACGAATCTTCCAGGTAATTGTTTCTCTTAGATCTTCAATTCTGTCAGACTCTATTTTGGCTAAAATATCATATGCGCCAAAGGTTCCATTCACCTCTTTTATCCCTTCAATTAATTTTAGTTTAGAGATTACAGATTCTTCAGCACCTAACTCGCAATTTATTAGAAGATACGCTTTTGCCATTTATTATTTAGGATTATTTGGTATATAACATCTATCGTAATTTAGCCGCATAGGTATCTAAATTTGGATGTTTTGTTACTTATTCAAAATAATATTTTCAAATCAAATAAAAATTATTTGTGCGAATCTTGATACAACTTAGTATATGTCTTATCCAAAGTTTTTCTAGAATCAATTTTTTAAAATTATTTGTATATTTTAGACATACATGAATATACAAACCAATTTGCATAGAAAGAACAGTGACTGTTGGGCCCGCCTGCCAATCCTTTCATTTAGCTTGACCATAGCTATTTCCTGCGGCCCGACCAGTCATTTCATTTTATTAATATTCTAAAATATGACTAAATATGTAAAAAAATTAAGATATAAATTTTCTAAAATTGAAATAAAATTATTTCACTAACATAACTGGACAAGGAGCTTTTTGCGAGGTTGCCATAGCAACACTACCAAACATTAATCGTTTTGGACCGCCCCTACCACGAGTTCCCATCACAATCAGATTCACTTTGCTTGATGATACAAATGATACAATGTTATCTACAATCGCTGATTCCATTAACATTTGTGTCTTTATTGGAACCCCGAATTTTTTTGCCACATCGATTAAACGTTTAAAAGATTTTTCCATTACTTTTTTTTTCTCATGATCTAGTGTTGTTTCATGTTCTATATCAGAAGCCAATTCATGACTATACATTATGGAGAGTACAGAAAGATTTGCACCATATTTTTTTGCTAGATCAAGAGCATAAACAAATGCTCTGTTTGAATATGGAGAATCATCATAAGGTACTAGTATGTGTCTAATAGTAGAATCTACCTCTTGACAAAAATCCAAATCCCTACAGATAATCTGAAATTTGGTTTCAGCCATAAATAATTTAATTTAAAAAAAGCATAAAATGGTGTGTTCGTTTATTTTGGAAATAATAGACCACGATAGAATTACATTTTAAGAATTATATTTTTGTCTATAAAGAATCTATTTTCGAACCCCCAAGAAAACTGAAAATGGGTTTTTCATTATAGGTTACATTAAATTGAAAAATATTACTTGTCGATGAGATAAATAGGAGTATTAAAAAACATAATCGAAATAAATGACAAAATGGGCAGAATATCTGATATCTGAGGTTCGATATAGTCCAGATCATAAACGCATCCTACAAGTCAAACAGCATAAGGACCTGGATGGGGAGGTTAGCAAGGGCGAAATTGTTGAACGATCTGTTATTTCATCGAATATAAAAAAAGGCTCAACATACATGACTATCCATAATGGTTCATCAACAACTTGGAAAAAAGGAGACATGGTAATGGGATTCCTAGCAGAAGGCGATTATTATATTCGGACAGATAAGAATAAAGTCAATCTAGATAATCTAGGAATGTTAACTGAGTTCTAAAAAATAGATTAATCATGGTTCACGGCAAAATGAGATATTCTTTTTAATCCGAGATGAATAACTAACTTATGGAAATTGCTTATCTCTTGATACAATGCGATATGGGCACAGAGACAGATATTATTAAACAACTCATGAAAATACCTGAGGTAAAAGAGGTTAGAGGAACCTACGGGGTTTATGATATTTTTGCAAAGCTTGAATCAGATACAAGAGAACAATTAGATGCAATTTTAACAAATAATATACGCAAGATTCCAAGAATTCGTTCGACAAATACGCTTTCTCCAATTTTGTCTCAAGGCGGACGATAATTCTACGTTATAATTAGAAAGTAATTTTTTGCATTAGTTGAAAAATTTCTTCTATCAGAATTTATTTTGATATAGTTTATTCGAATTTTTTCATTTTTTTATGTTCAAATCGATCCCAAGGATATACAATGTACTCATTTCCTTTGGTTTTTTGCGCAAATATGAGTTGTTTAGGAAATTGTTTACTTTTTCTTGCAAAAAGTGTTGCATAAACTAAACTGTTTGGACTTTCAACCATCGATAACACTTTTTTGAAGGTGTCTCCAGAATCATAAATATCATCTACAAATAAAGAGCAGAAGAAATCCTATTTTTATCTACTAGAATTTCATTAATGTCAAGCCTATCGGCTAATAGTCTTGCAGGCATTAGACCCCCTCTAGAAATTGTAGATATACTATTGAACTCTCGTCCTGATGCTTTAATTTTATATGAAAGTAATTTAGATAGAGATTCGATTTTTTGCCAGCTTACTATATCAGATTCCATAAAGTAGATTTCCAATATTAGTTACGTTTTAAAAGTGTAAAACTAGATTCCTACGATTTTCTTTATTTTCTTAGCTGTGGCTTCAATGTCAACATCGGTGTTAGCAGATACAAGTAAGACTTTGTTATCAATTGGAAAACTTATAACAACTGCTTTTTTTCTTCTCGAAGCCGAATATTCAACTTGCCCCAGACTTTGATCAAATTCTTGTCTAGTTGAAACTCTTAAAATTAATTCCATGTAGAGTTTTCTCATATCTGCATCATCTTCTAAGGGTTTCAGGCCGTTTTTCATTCCACCTGCAACTAAATTACCCATAGGATTTATCAATCCAGCAAAGCGAATTTCAGGCTCTGCGAGTAGATTTTGGCATTTTTTTTCAAACAAATAATATTCGTTTGATTTTTCAACTTGAGACATATTATGTCTTTAACAATATGGGAATAAAAACCATTGTCCAATTTTTTTGATATATGGTGTCGCTTGTATACATTTTTTATTCGGAAAAGGTTATCTTTTTAGTATTTTCAGTTAGGGTATGAGAGAATTTGATGTTTTAAAGTGCAAAAATACTCATAGTCCTAAATATTATCTTCTATACTCTACTGGAGATTCAAAAAGACCAATTCAAGCTTATTTTGTCTGCAAGGACTGTTTGAATAACCCAATATACAATGATTCTAATTCAATTATACACATGGAAGAATTAAGAGAAGGTAGCGAATCACTGTTCCCAATTTTAAAGAATTAAAATATCCTGATGATTTTCCTGCTGATTTTCTTAAGGATAAAAAAGGAATTTACCTATAGATTCTTGATGGTTTTTTAAGGAGATTTTTCCATGATTTTTAATATCTTAAATGGAATTTTCCCAAAATCAGCTTCTCTAGAAGAAGATACTAACAGAACGTTTTCATCCGATAGTGGAAAACTGTAAATTATCACCTTCTCTCTGTATGATAATGAGAAGCTTACAGCTCCAAATTCCTTATCGAATTCATGGCGCATCCTGACTCGGAGTGCAATTTCCATAAACATCATTTCATCTTGCTTTTCGGTTTCAAGTGCCATCATGCCACTTTTCATACCACCAGCAACTAGATGTCCCCGATTGTTAATGACCCGAGCAGACCGCATATTGGTGTCTAGAAGCATTATCTTTTGGCAAACCGTGGCATAATCCATGTTCTAAATAAAACATATCGATCTATTTATTGCGATCTTTAGTAATATAATATCATGAAAAACGACCTCCAAAAAGACCCAGCAGAATTTTATAAGCACCTTTCCTTGTTTTGGACCGATTTGATTTATCTAATGTCAAGTAAGCCACAAGCCCTAACGTCAGTTGGCCCCATGAGAAATTTTTCAACTAATGCAAAAAAAATTGCCACTGAATTGCTAGATTCAAATGAGGATCTTTTAGAATTTAACAAAAGATTGACAGCATACTATCAGCAACTTGCAGATACCTGGGCTAATGCACAAAAAAAGGTCAATACTAAAATGCCAAAAATTCCAAATGACCAAGAACAATTTGATTCATACAAAAGAATTTGGATTGATATGTTTGATAATGATTTTACGGAATTATTTGATTCACATGAATTTGGGGAAAACTATGGAAAATTAGTAGCAAGTGAACTTGAACTTTCAAAGCACTGGGAGCAGATGATAAATGTAATGCTACAATCGGCTAATCTTCCTAACAAAAAAGAAATTGATGAAGTTTACAAAGAATTACATGCATTACGCAAAAGAGTTTCAAAATTAGAATCACAGTCAAAAGAATCAAAATCAAGGGGTAAAGAAATATGATAGAAGAAGGAACTAGACTAGACCCAAAACTTGTAGAGGAGTTTCTCAAATTTGGAAAAAATATGATAGATGCTCCAAAGTTTGTTCAAGCACCAGATGAAATTAATTTAGAAGTAACAGAACATGAAGTTGCATATACTGAGGATAAAGTAAGATTACTGCACTACAAACCAAGAACAACTAAACAGGTTAAGACCCCACTGTTAATTACATACGCATTAATTAACAGATATCATATCTTAGATATTCATCCTAAGAAAAGTTGGGTTAGAAACTTGCTTGATCAAGGAATCGATGTTTACATGATAGATTGGGGCACCCCAACTAATATGGACAAGTATTTGGATTTGGATGATTATGTTAATAGTTATCTAGATAATTGTGTTGATTTTGTAAGAGACGAATCTGCAGTAGATAATGTTTCCTTACAGGGATATTGCACTGGTGGAACTATAGCAACAGTTTATACTTCACTGCATCCTGAAAAAGTGAAAAATTTTGTTGCAACTGCTCCCGTCATTGATGGATGGCGCGACACGACAGTAATTAGCAATCTTGCAAAACATATCGATGTAAATAAAATGGTCGATTCAATTGGAAACATGCCACCAGAATTTATGTACTATTGTTTTTCAATTTTAAAACCCTTTGAACAGGGTATTGAAAAATATGCCAATTTTTTCAGAAATATTGAAAATGAGAATTTTGTTGATAATTTCTTAAGAGTAGAAAAGTGGCTAGGTGACACGCCACCTATTCCTGGAGAGCTTTTCAAGCAATGGATTAGGGATATCTATCAAGATAATCTTCTCATTCAGGATAAAATGTATGTTGGTGGAAAACATATTTCATTAAAAAATATCACGATGCCAATTTTCACTCAAGTTGCAATTGGAGATCATCTGGTTTCTCCTGAATGTAGTATGCCTTTACATTATGCAGTAGGTAGTGAAGACAAAACATTGAGAGTTTATCCTACTGGTCATGTAGGAATGATCGCAAGTACAATATCTCAAATGAAAGTTCTCCCGGAATTGGGACAATGGTTAAAAGAACACTCTGAACTTTAATAAAAATAGAAAAAAGAGAAAAATCTCTTTTGGTTTTATGCCTTGTGATTAAGACCTAGTTTGCTTTTTGGGTGAAGGTGCTAATCCAAGATTGTACTATGTTTTTGTTCAAATCAGCAAATGCTTTTGCATTTTCATTGAATGTCTTGATATTTTGCTGTGTTGAATCTATTCCTGCTAGTACAATTTTATTTTGTACATCATAGGCTTTTACAACCTCTTCTGTGGTATCGCGAATTACTTTTAGTACTGCAGAAGGTATGTTAGTTGTAATACCAGCTTTAGTTGCATAGTCTTTTTGCAATTCAATGGTTGAATTGACTACATTCTCTACTGCATCAAGGTACTCTTGCTGTACGTTAGTTACTGATTGATGATAACGTGGTACTGATTGTTTGATACCATTAAAGTATTTATCAACATTTTGCTGATAAACTGCAAAGATGTCTTTTTGACTTGCTGTGGATTGTGCTGTGTTACTCATATTTTCACCCCCTTTTTGATTTCTTTTCTATAGGAAGAATTACAACTTGAATCAAGTCGCCTTCCTTTAATCCGAGTGCATCTCGTTCTGCCTCTGGAATCGAAATTCTTCCGTTGCTTCCAACGGTAGTTTTGTAAGCTCCCCAAGTGAGGAAGTTTGGCATCATTTGTGCCATGTTAAACATTTTATTCATCCCTTTTGATTGCATTGAACCCATATTTTCCATAAAGTTTGATTGAGCCTCAACTGTCTTGTTTGAGATTTCCTTTAGTGTTTCAAGGGGGTCAAATTGTTGACTCTGAGGATTCATCATTGAGCTAAAGTTTTTCATAAATTCGGTTTGAGCTTTACCACTTTTTTGGATCCATTCCTTAAACATTTCTGTTGGATTATATTGGTAACTATTACCGCTCATAGGTAATAGTAGGAATATAGAGGTATTTAAACGATTTGGTTGTCTTAATTTTTTAGAAAGTCTAAGACCAATTTTGTAAATTTTTGAGGTTCATCAACATATGGAGTATGTCCACAATCATCCATTGTATAGAATCGGCAATCCTTAATTCCAGATACAAATTCATCAGCATACTTTATTGGAATAACAGGATCATTTTTTCCCCAGATAATCAAGGTAGGTACAGATATTTTTTGTAATGATGGTGTGATTATTTCTGCATTTTTCAAACCAAGTAATGTGGACATGAAAGCCATTTTTGCATTGGGTAGTTTCATTCTTTCAACAAAATTTTCAACTATTTTTAGATTAATTTGCCTTGCTGGACCTGCCATCATTTGAAATGCATTTTTTGCAACTTCTATATCTGGATACAAGGCAGCCATAACATATGCATCTAATGCGGGAGTTGAATTTTTCATTATTCCAGAGGGAGAAACTAAAACCATCTTTTCTATAACTTCTGGATGTTGGGAGACAAAGCTAGCGGTAATCTGACCTCCCAGAGAGGATCCAATTATATTGGTTTTAGTAATTCCTAATTTTTGTAAAAAATCATATATAAAATTTGAGAAAAACTCGCTTGTATAATCTACAAGAGGTTTATCGCTTTGTCCAAATCCTATTAGATCAGGAACAATTATTTTGTAGTGATCACTAAATTCTGGGATTACAAATTCCCATCTTTCAGCAGAGGCCCCAAGTCCATGAAGTAAAACTATAATTTTTTTTTCACTACCTGACTCCAAATAACGAATTTTATTTCCGTCTATAGTGATGAATTTTTCTTCCATCTATTCTAGCTGGCTGCATTTTTCATATAGATAAATTTTGTGCGAAGTAATTATAGTAAATTGTGAATTTGCTACCAACAATTTGGATTTATGTTTTGAATCCCCAAAATTAACTTAGGTTAAGCTACATTTTAAGAGATTTTAGTATCAAAAATCATCATTAAAAAATCAAGATTAGGCATGACCATTTGTTTTAATGATAGGCGGAAAATGCTTGTTCGGCTGAGGCCGAATCATTGTAGATAAGAATTCATAGTTCTAATGGAAATTTTGGATTAAAGGAATTAAGATTTTTCAAATAACATTAAAGAATTTTAAATCCCTATTATCATGACGATATAATAAACAATACCAGCTAAGATGTTTTTGAAGATTCTTTCTGCATAAAAACTACCAGTACTTGTTGTAAAATAGGTTAGAAATTTCATTAGATTTTTTTTAAATTATAGATAATATGAGCCTAAAGAATTAAAAAAATAATTAGAAAAAATACTTCCAATTATTTATCGGAATTTGCGAACTCTGGAAATAATGCCAGCATGGTTCGCTTTTGGATCGGTGGTGATATACATTATATGATTTTTTCCTGCAGGTAATGTGATACGCTTTACACGATCATATTCTGCTAGAACATATTTACATCTACCAATCTTTTTTGCTAATGCTTTTCTCTGTTTCCATGCACGAGCTGCCATTACTAATGATTGCTTACTTTCAGATTTAGAAAGAGTGGTTTTGACAGTTTTTCGGTGTGCAGAAATGACTATTCCGCCATTCAGGTTTGCTATTGTTACATAACGAATGGATTTACTAGTCTTGAGAATTTTAGCCGCTAGTGTTGTTACGTCCATAACATTTCATTATTTTGCTACGTTAAAGGTTTTTTGAATTAGGAGTGAGATTTATCTAACAGTCATTTTCTCTTCTGCCTAGTGAAAAAGTTACCATTTTTTGCCATTATTGGATTGGTTTTAATAATTTTTAGTGCATACCCAGTATCTGCTGCAACTGTATTTTACGCAAATAGTGCATTTACTAAAAATGGCATAGAATGGTGTGAAGAAAATAAACCACTGTATGATTTACTTGGATACAAATTTTTTGAACACCACAAACACAGTATTGAATCTAGAGTTTGTGCAAATTTGATTAATGACCCGCTATGGAGTTATTCTGGCCCAGATAGATTCGAAAAACTAATCGAAAGGAGTCGTTATTTTTCTGAATTAGAAATTGCGGAAAGTATGGAAGAGGCAAAAGTTGGAGTGGTAGACCCCAATCCTGTCAAAGTTCCTCTAAATTATACTGGAGAAAAAATTGAAAATCCAATAGGAGTGCAAATAGAACAATCAGAAAATGAGCAAGTTGAAGAGATCTCAGATCAAAGTGAAATTCAAAATACTAATGATGACGGTGGAGGATGCTTGATTGCTACTGCAGCGTTTGGTTCGGAATTATCAACAAATGTACAGATGTTAAGAGAGGTAAGAGATTCTAAAATAGTAAATACCCAAGTTGGGGCAATGTTTTTGACAGGGTTTAACCAATTTTACTATTCATTTTCCCCAACTATAGCAGAT
>JAQBHA010000064.1:0-4869 GCA_032128215.1 Nitrososphaerota archaeon
TCTTGAATACTTGGAATTTCTATCCAATGGTCATAAACATCACTTTTCTTGTCAGAAATTCCAATAATCTTAGCACCTCTTGCTTTGATTTCGCTTGCACTAGTTAATGTGTCAGTATAAGTGGAATCATTAGGATTTATAATTAATACAAAAACGTTTGAATCCATTAGAGCTAAGGGACCATGTTTTAGTTCTCCTCCCGGAATTCCTTCAGCATGAATGTATGTGAGCTCTTTCAATTTTAGAGCAGCTTCAGAAGCTATAGGATAATGAATTCCTCTTCCTAATACGTAAATGTCAGTTACATTCTTCAATTCTTTTGCTATCGACTGAATTTTTGCATGATTTGAAAGAATTTTTGAAATTGCATTGGATACCTCTTTGAAATCTAAATTCATGCATCCCCCACACAATTTTTCTGTAATTTTATAGATTATGGCGAGTTGAGAAGTAAAACTCTTTGTTGCGGCTACACCTATTTCTGGACCACAGTTCATGCCAAGAAAAAGTGAAGATTCTTGTACAAGGGCTGAATTTTTATGATTGGCAATAGATAAAATTTTAGCATTTGATTTTTTGGCAATATCTACTGCTTCAAGAACATCTGCACTTTCACCACTTTGTGAAATTGCAATAAATATTGAATTAGGTTCAATAGAGTCAGGTAATGTGGAAAGTTCGCTTGAAATAATTGATTCTATTTTTATTTTAGCAAATTTTGCCATTAAATATTTTGCAACGAGTGCAGCATTATAGCTAGTACCACTTCCAGTAATGTATACAGTTTTGGCATGTTTTATAAAATCTGAGGTTTGTTCAATTGCAGATTGAGTTTTATTTCCTGCACGCAATATTGTTTCTGGCTGTTCTGATATTTCTTTTAATGTAAAGTGTGCATAATCTCCTTTGTAAGCATCGGCGAATTCTTTTGAAACTTTTGTGACTTGATGCTTAACAGGTTTTCCATCAAAATCACAAATCTGCATGCCAGTAGAATCTATGAAAACTAAATTTCCATTATCAATATAAATTGCATCATCTGTTTGTTCTATAAATCCCAAAACATCACTTGATAAAAAATAATCATTTTTTCCAATCCCTATTATCATTGGCTCATGATATCTAGCAGCTGCAAGTATGCCATTTTCAAACATTGCAACAAAGGCATAATGCCCTTTTAATTTTGAAACCGTATTCATGATTGCTTTTTTAATATCAGAAGTTTGCTCGTAGTTTTGTTGTAACAGATTTGATATTACTTCAGTATCTGTTTCACTATTGAAGGTAAAACCATTTTTTTGTAAATCTTCTTTTAATTCATTATAATTTTCAATAATCCCATTATGAACAATTGCCATTTTTCCTGAATTGCTTGAATGGGGATGTGCATTTGTTGTAGTTACCTTACCATGAGTTGCCCATCTAGTATGGCCTATCCCAATATTTCCAGAAAGTTTATCCAGTTTTACAGATTCATTTACTTCATTTACTTTTCCGACGCCTTTTCTGACCTCTATCTTATGGTCAGAATTAGTAGCTACCCCTACACTATCATAACCTCGATATTCCATTCGTTTAAGCCCCTTTACCAAAATTGGTGCAGCAGAGCCCTTTCCATAATAACCGATTATTGAACACATATCATTTCTACCTAGTAATTGAAATATTTACAGATAAGCTTAATCTTATGATTGAACAGTTGAAGAACTAGTATCACTTGATTCCTTTGGAGTCTCAAGTTCTGATTGGTCTGCGCTTGCTTCTTCGATTTTTGCTTTTTCATGCTGTTCCAATAGTTTTCCTAATGATGAGCCTGGAGCTAATTTAATTTGATTTTCCTCATTCATTCCAACGGAATACGATGGTACACTAACAATTCTATCTCCAATCATAATGTGGCCATGTACTACTGCCTGCCTTGCTTGATAAGGCGTTTTAAACGAAAATTTCTTTTGTACAACTGTTTGTAATCTACGGGATAACAAATCCGTGACCTGTAGGTTTAACACATCATCCAGAGTTGAGCTCTGTTCTACTAATCCCACTTTAGATAATGACTTCATCAATATTGGTTCTTTTTCCTCTCTTATCTCTTGTCTAAGTGCAAGTAAAGAACGTGCTTGATGTCTTAGTCTAGAAAGCTCTGTATGTGCTTTCCATAATTCTCGTTTTGTTTTTAATCCAAAAGTTCCTAATGTCTTCAATTCTTCCATTTTAAGTTCGTAATTAAGAGGGTTTCTTGGTTTCTTCCAAGTTCTTCGTGGATTTTTTGGGTCTCCCATTTATCTCACCTATTTTTTTGCTCCGCCTTTAGTTTCTTTTGGCGTTTCCTTTCCTGCAGCTGGAGCTGTACCCTTTCCTGCAGCTGGAGCTGTACCCTTTCCTGCAGCTGGAGCTGTACCCTCAGCTGGTATTGCTCCTTCAGCTGATACTGCTGCTTCTGCACCTGGGGCTCCTGGTGCACCTGCTGGCAAAACTTTTCCACCTTTTTGAACACCTACAGCTCCTCCTTTTCGGCCAGAAGTACGTGTACATTGTCCTCTAACTTTCAAGCCATACATATGACGATAACCTCTCCAACTAAAGACCCCCTTTTCTCTTTCAATATCATTTCTAACTGTAAGTGCTATATCAGATGTAATCATATGGACTGTCTGCCCAGTTTCTGCATCTTTTCGTCTATTTAGAAACCATAGCGGAAAGTTTGCTGAATTTGGTTCTTTAATTATCTTTTCAATTGATTGAACTTGAGATTCAGTAAGATTCCCAATATTGCCATTTGAATGAATTTTTAACGAGTCTATGATTGCATTTGCAAAGTTATAGCCTATGCCCCTAATTTGAGTAAGACCAACTATGATTTTTTTAGCTCCGGGAATATCATTTCCCACAATTCTAACAATATGCTGATATTCATTTGCAGTCAAGTATCAAGATTCAAAATTACCAAGATAAAAACCATACTGAGAATTTTGGTAAGAAAAAACTAAACTTCTAATAAATTCAATCTTAATTTCAGTAAATGGTATAAATGATAAGAGCTTAAATGTAATTTATGACAGAGGCATCAAACATTGTAGCACAAAGCTACAACTCTCCTCAAAAGTATACTGAAATCCAAGCTGGGCTACCTGAAGATTATAAAGATATCAAAACACTAGGTGATCTTTTAGCTATTAATTACAAATTAGTTGGTGTAAAACAACAACTTAGAAGAAATTTAATTTCACATATTCACTTGGGCAAACCAAAATACCCTGGAATAATAGGTTTTGAGGATGAAGTAATCCCTGCGTTAGACCGAGCAATACTCTCTTGTCATGATATATTTCTGGTTGGGCAAATTGGTCAAGCCAAAACTAAAATTGTTGAAACCATCTCAAAGAACCTTTTATCTCCAATTCCTGTAATTAAAAATAGTATTACAAATGATTGTCCCATGGATTTACCTGAAAATGATTTGATATCATTACTAGATGATAATGAACCAAACCAATTAAGCCCAAAATTTTATGTTAGTCCTGAAAGTGCTGACAAAATACGTGACAATAAACAAGAAACTCAAATTGTATGGTTGGATGGAAAAGATAGATACAAGTATGTACTTGCCACCCCCGATATTTCTGTAAAAGATTTTGTTGGTTACATAGACGCAGTTAAAGTTGCAAAAAAAGGAATAGAGATGTACAAAATTGATTCCTATTCACCAGGTCAGCTCATGCAAGCAAAACATGGAATATTTTGTATTGATGAATTACCAGTACTTGATCCTAGAAAACAAGTATCGCTACTTTCTGTGTTACAAGAAGGTCGATATACTACTGGTTCATATCCTGTAATCTTTGAACCAAAAGTTTCCCTCTTTGCAACTGCCAACCCAATTGATTATACTCATTCAGGAAAGGTGATTGAGCCTTTGTATGACAGACTGAAAAGTCATATTCATACACATTATCCAAAATCAATCGACAATGAAATGTTAATTATTCTTCAAGAGGCAAATATCTCAAAATCAACCATTATTTATCCCATATTGAAAATTCTCTCAACGATTATTCAAAACGCAAGAAAAAATCATGAAATTAACCAAGAAAGAGGAGTGAGTGTAAGAATTGGAATTCATGGACTTGAGTTACTTGTAGGGGAATCTGAAAGAACAAGGGCACTCTCACATAAAATTTTAGCAGTTCCTAGATTATCTGATATGTATTGTCTTAATCAAGTAGCAAAATTTGAACTTGTAGAACGAGATGACACTATTGAAAATCGAGAAAAATTTTTTCATAACTTGATTGATGAATCAATCCATCAAATCTGTTTAGAATATCTAAATGAGAATGATGCAACATTGTTGGAATCTATAAAACAAGAATTCCAAGGAAAAACCTTTCAGGTTTCACAAAAAATGATATGGAAAAATGGTCAAACTTCTTATGAAAATCAACTTGAAAATTTCAAAAATCTAAAACAACTTGTAGAATTAAAAGTTGAACAAATACATTCTGAACAAAAATCACTAATAGAAAAAACTGGACCTTACCACATAGATTCAAGCTCATTAATTATAGATGAAACTGGTGAGAGCGAATTACGCTCTGTATTAACTGAAGTTATACTGGAAGGACTGCGGTGGATTAACCCAAAAATCTTAGAACTAAAAGAGTTAGGATATGTCTCCGCCTAATACAGGAAATTTTTTATATTATCTAAATGATGGTAAGAAAAAAAAAAAACAGAATTAGAACAAATTATTTCTGATAAGAAACTAGACAAATTATTACAAGTACTTTCAAAATATTCATTGAAAGAAAAAACACTAGAATTTAAGGAATTAGAATCTTTACTACAAAATTCATTAAATCAAAACGA
>JAQBHA010000065.1:0-15368 GCA_032128215.1 Nitrososphaerota archaeon
TTGTCTCTTTTAGCAACCGCAAATCCATCCTTTGCTTCAAAATCAATTACAAAATCCTCTTTTTCTAAAGTAATTTTAGTTCCCTCAATATCAAAGGTAAAGTTTGCCTCTTTTTGTAGGCTAGAAACTATTTCAACGGGATTGGTTTCGGCAAATTTTTTTAATAATGCACCCATATGTTGTTTTGCCTTAGGCCCAATTTTTTTCCTATCAAATTCAATTTTTGGCAACCAAGGAAGTTTAAGTTTCTCAATCTCGCTTATTTGCTTCAGCCCTTCAAAATTTTCAATCTCAAAAATATTGTATTTTTCTACATTTAGCTGAGATTTTAATAGGTCTGAAAGTGATTCTAGCTTTATTTTTTCACCCTTTTCAATACAAATAAGGGCTTCATTTAGCGGCCATCTTCTTTTAAGCTTCCCTTTCATTCTAGCTGCAGCAGAAACAGATACTACCTCTTTTAGCAAATCAAATGACGCTTCAATATTTTCTGAAATTAATGAATCTTGAACTTTAGGCCAGGAGTCTAAAAGAATACTTTTCTTTTTTGCAAAAGTAGTTTGATATAGATATTCACTAGTAAAAGGGCATAACGGGTGTAACAAAATATCTAAAGTTTTTAAAATTTCATGTAAAACAGCATAGATTGAAAGTCTCCTATCTTTTTTTGACTCATCTTCATCCCATAATTCTCCCCTAGTAATCGGAATGTAAATTTGACTTAATGAATTTATTATAAAATCATCAAGCGCTCTTGCAGCTTCATGAAATTTACATTTATCATTTAGCTCATTAGAATCGCGTATCAATTTTTGTAGTTTTGATAATAGCCAAATATCTGATGATTGCAACAAGTTTTTTGTTTGTGCCCATTGAATTGAAGTTTTAGATTCATCAAACTTATCGTAACCACTATTTTGTTTAAAATACAAATGTAAATGATAAAGTGTACTTAGCACTTGGTAAGGTCTTGACATTAATTCTTCTGTGCTAAAATTAAGTGGCTCAATTGGACTTGATTTCCACATAAAGTAAAATCTGATCAAGTCAACTGGATATTTTGATAAAAGTTCTTTTGCATCAATTACGTTTCCTAGACTTTTACTCATTTTATTTCCATTCTTATCTAACACATGCCCTTGAAACAAAAATGATTTGTAAGGAGAAATAGCTGCATTGTTTAAAATTACATTTTCAATTAATAGTGTATATGCCCATCCTCTTGTTTGATCAATTCCCTCTGTAAGAAATGGTACAGGTATGCTACTAGAATATTCTTCATTTGTTAAAGAGGAATATGGAGCTGAACCACTGTTGTGCCAAGTGTCTAATACATATTCTTCTCTATGGGTATTATCTCCCCCACATTTTCCACATTTTACAACAACATTATCGATCCATGGTCTATGTAATTCAAAATTTGGTCCATCAGGAAGTTTTGATGCTGAATCAACAATTTCTTTTCTTGAAAACAATAGAGTCTGTTTACCACAATCTTTACAATCCCATATGGGTAGAGGACATCCCCAAAACCTCTCGCGTGAAATACACCATGGATGTTTTTCTTTGATAATTCCTAAAAACCTATTCTTTGGTTGCTCAAAAAAATAATTTACATTTTCAGCTGCGTTTACTGCCTTCTCTTCTAATCTGTCAAGCTTGTAAAACCATCCTTTTCTTGCAAGCCAAATTATTTTATGCTGGGATCTCCAACATAATGGGTACTTGTGTTTAATTTTACCAATTTTTACCAGAGCATTTACATCTTTAAGATCTTCTACAATTTTTTCATCGGCATCTCTGACGAACAAACCTTCATATTTTCCAGCCTCTTTTTTAAATTTGACTTCATCATCAATTGGATTGAAAATTTTAACACCTCTTTTGTTTGCAATTTTAATATCTTCTTCTCCATTTGCTGGTGATAGATGAACCAATCCACTCCCAGTATTTGCATCTACAAATTCTTCAGCAACTGTAATGTGATAATTTGCCTCCTTTGCACACTCATCAAGTCCTGGAATATGCTCCAATAGTGGATGAATGTATTTCTTCCCTTCAAGATCTTTTCCTTTAACCGTTTTTTGTTTAGAATAATCTTCCACTTTAATTTCTATCATTAATTCTTCTAATCTTTTTTCCCCAACTATCCAAGTTTCATTGTTGACTTTGACATGGACATAATTTTCTTCCGGATTAAGACCTACCATAGCATCAGTTACAAGAGTAAATGGCATTGTCGTCCATACGATTAAGAAAATATTTTCATTCTGTAGCTTTACCTTGTAGTAAAGAGACGGATCTTTTACCATCTCGTATCCCTGATTTACTTCTGAATGACTTAAGGAAGTTTGGCAACTTGGGCAGTAAGCAATTACCGTATAGTCTTCTTCTAAAATGCCATTTTCATGAGCTTTTTTAAGAAATTGCCATTCCCTTTCAATAAAACCATCTCTAAAAGTCCAATACGCCTCTTTTTGGTTAAATGACATTCCAAGCAGTTCATCAGCTTCTACCCATTTTGCATTGTATTTTTGAACCAATTTTTTACATTCTGAAACAAGCTTTTCAATTCCAATTGATTTTATTATCTCAGTTTTTCCACCTGACACTCCTAATTCTTTTTCTGCCTGAAGCTCAACTGGAAGTCCTTGAGTATCCCATCCTGCATTAAATACGACCTTGTTTCCTTTTAGTGTCATGTACCGATACCAGAGATCCTTTATTATTCGACCTCTAAGATGCCCAGCATGTGGTATTCCATTCAGTGTGGGAGGCCCCTCGATGAACATAATTTTATGAATTTTTTCTGAAGATTCGAAGATCAATTTTTGTAAATCAATATTGGAGAGATACTCCTTGATTTCTTTTTCAATTTTTTTTGAGTCAAATTGTTTTTCTAATTGCATCTACCGTCTTTGGTAGATCCATGATATTATAAAGATAGATTAATTTTCAATTTTTTAATCTTCAGTAATAGCATTTTATTGCAACCAAATCTTGGATTATATAATAGGTTTAGAAACAAAAATCATTGGTTAATATTTTAATTGTGGGGTCTGGTGGCCGTGAACACTCGCTGGGGTGGAAGTTATCCCAAAGTCCAAAAGTAGACAAAGTATATTTTGCACCAGGAAATGGTGGAACCAAAAATAATATTCCTATAGACGTTGATAAAATCGATGATCTTGCAGAGTTTGCTCAAAAAAACAATTGTTACACTGTAGTTGGTCCAGAAATTCCGCTTGCTTTAGGTATTGTTGATTATTTTCAAAAAAAAAATTTAAAGATATTTGGTCCCACCCAAAAAGCTGCCCAGTTAGAATCAAGTAAGATTTGGGCAAAAAATTTTATGAAGCGAAATGATATTCCAACTGCATCATTTGAAATTTTTGAAGATCCAGAAAAAGCAATCGCGCATGTAAAATCCATTAATCATCCAGTTGTAATAAAAGCTGATGGCCTTGCTGCCGGTAAAGGTGTAATTGTATGCAACAGTATTGCAGAAGCTCTATCTGCAGTTAATACCATATTAGTTAAGAAAACTTTCGGTGAGGCAGGAAATAGAATACTTATTGAAGAAAGGATTGATGGAGTCGAGGCTTCGTACATTTCACTATCTGATGGCGCCTTTGTAATTCCAATGGCAACAAGTCAAGATCATAAAAGAATCTACGACAACGATATGGGGCCTAACACAGGAGGAATGGGTGCATATTCTCCTACTCCAATAATTGATGAATCCATGGCAAAAAAAATTCAGGAAAAAATTATAGATAAAACAATTGATTCTATGGAAAGTGAGGGTACACCTTTTAAGGGATTTCTTTACGCTGGAGTGATGATTAAAGATAACGAACCATATCTTTTAGAATTTAATGTTCGTATGGGAGATCCAGAATGTCAACCAATAATGATGCGGATGAATTCTGATTTATATGATTATTTAAGCGCAAGTTCTGAAGGAACCCTTTCATCTTTACCCCAAGTTAATTGGAAAAATCAGAGTGCAGTTTGTATTGTATTAGCGTCAAAAGGATATCCCGAAGTATATCCAAAAAATGAAGAAATCACTGGTCTTGATTTTTCTTCAGAGAACACAGTTGTTTTTCATGCAGGAACAAAATGCGAGAATGGTAAAATACTGACAAACGGCGGCAGAGTCTTAGGAGTAACTGCACTTGGGAATTCATTAGAGCAAGCAATATTTGTTGCATACTCTGCAGTACATAAGATAAACTGGCCAAACAAGTATTTTAGAACTGATATTGGAAAAAAAGGGCTATCCCATCTTTGATGTTTCAAAAGATGCGTCTTCTGTAACAACCCAATCAATCTTAATGTCTTTTTCCGAAAAGGGAATTGATTTTACTATTTGCTTAGAATATGTGAGAGAAACTGTCTTTGCATTTGACTTTGAGAGGAATCTGTCATAATAACCATATCCGTATCCTAGTCTGATTCCGTTTCTAGTTATCCCAACGGTAGGAACTAGTACAACATCAATATCTTCTACAATTGGACAGTTAACCTTTGGCTCCATGATTCCAAATCCTCCCTTCTCTAAATCTTCCAAACCCCCAATCTTTCTAAAATTCAAATCATCTCCAACTACTTTTGGCAAACAAACCTCTTTACCATTTCCAAGCAATTCTTGCATAATATCTTGAGTCATTACTTCACTCCCAATTGGAAAATAACACGCAATCTTTTTTGCATTTCGAAAAACTTCAACCTGCTTTAGTTTATTATGAATTTTTTCACTAGCAAGTTTGATAAAATCATAAGATGTTACATCTCTTCTTTCAAGCAAAACCTTCCGAAGGCTTGATTTTTCAGTATTATTGTCCAATACCCTTACTTAATGATGTGGCAGTTATAGTATTTTTAAGTAGCATTGCTACAGTCATGGGCCCAACTCCTCCTGGAACCGGTGTCGCATAGGAAGCTTTTTCAATAATTTTTTCATAATCTGAATCTCCAACTAATTTTCCATCATCATGTGAAATTGCAACGTCAATGACAATTGCATCTTTTTTTATCATTTCTGGAGTTAAAACAAATTTTGATCTGTTGCCAACAGCTGAAATTACAATGTCCACGCTTTGACAAATTTCTTTAAGGTTTTTTGTCTTTGAATGGCAGGTAATTACGGTAGCATTTTTTTCTAATAACATATGATATAGAGGCTTTCCAATGAGGTTGCTTCTATTAATAATAACAACATTTTTTCCTGATAAGTCAATATCATAATAGTCAAACATTTCCATAATTCCAGATGGGGTGCAAGCTTTTAGAACTGCTTTTCCCAATGATAATAATCCTACATTGTGTGGTGTAAGTCCATCTACATCTTTCATAGGAAAAATTCTTGACAAAGTAGTAAACTCATCAATCTGCTCAGGTAATGGTAACTGTATTAGTATTCCATGTACTGCACGGTCACTATTCAAGGAATCAATTAGATCATTGATTTCTTCCTGAGAAATTGAGGATGATAATTTGTGATCTTTAGTAAGTATTCCTACTTCTGAGCAAGCTTTGTGTTTATTTTTTACATAAGTTTCAGAAGCCTGATTATTTCCAACTAGTACTGTTGCTAAACACGGTGCTATTCCTTGTATTTTTAGCTCATCAACTGCCTTTTTCACTCGCTCTTTTACTGATCTTGCAACTTCAAGGCCATCAATTTTTTTGCCAGTCATTATGTATGTGTCTTAATGTTGATATTTAATTCTAAGTCTAAATTCGGGAATATGAGTCAATCTTTAAAGATAAAGCATTAACAATATCGTTAATGAATTTGGAATTTGATACTAATGAATACATAAACAAAATTAAAAAAAATAATGAAGACTATTTTTACACTTTTATTAACCGAGATAGTCTTGCCGCGGGGATTTTATTTTTAAAACCAGGAGAAGAAGATACCCAAGACCCTCATACTAGCGATGAAATTTACTATATCATAAAAGGTAACGGTCATCTCAAAATAAATAAAAAAGACTATGTAGTTTCAGAAGGCAAGGTTTTTTTTGTTGCAAAAAACGTTAGACATAACTTTTTTGGAAATACTAAAGATCTTGTAGTTCTGTATTTCTTTGCTGGTCCCGATTCGTAAAAATAATTACTGTTTTGTGATCTTTTTTTAAAATTATTAAAGATTTGTTATGGGAATGACGTCTTGTCTAAGTTTATTGAATAAAATATGATTGCCTCTGAATGGGTGACAGTGGAATTGAATCACTCAGTGAGGTCCAGACAAATGTTTCGACTGTATAGTTTCCAGATTTTACAGGATTCCATGATTGCGCAACCTCAAAATCTTGATTTGCAGACATTTTTCCCCTGATCCAGGATAATGATACAACAGATTCATCTGATTCTTTAATCTGTATTATGAAAACAAAATTCTGTTCGTAATTTTGATTGTTATGAACAGTTCCAGCAATTTGAAGTTGTACATTTCTAGTAGGGGCATTAATTATTTTTCCCATACTATCTGCGATAAAACTTTTCAATATAGAAACCCTCTCAATTGGTGGAACATTTGAAACAAATTTTGACTCACTTAAAATTTCTAAATTGCTTGATATACTGTAAGGCGACGGAAGTGTATAATCATCATATTTTGCTTTTATTGAATCATCAGGAACTGCAAATAATCTATTACCACTAGAAGTTTTTCTTTGGGTAAATGAAAAAGATGCCTCAAACAATCCAGAACTCTCAGATGATTCTAAAGCAATGACGGAAATCCCAGCTGCGTCAGAATCTGATGAAATATTTACTTCAATTTGATCAATTCCTTCTGGATTGAGATTCATGTCTTGATCTATTACTTGTATGATTGCAGTTTCATCTATTGAATAATCAGACTTGAGGAATCCTATCTCTCCTACATTCCAGCTAACATTTACAGATTTTGTTAAAACAACCCCATCCGCAAACTCAAACGAAATTGTGATTCCTCCATCTCGTTGAGTTTCCAAAAAACCACTAGTTGGTCCGTTGCCACCAGTCCTAGGATTTGTATCAGGTTTACCATCTCCATCTGCATCATGTAAAAAACCTGTAAGAATCACTTCACCAGTAAATATTCCACTGCTTGGTTCAGTTTCAGTTAATTTGTATGATTCTAGTTTGCCATCAGAAGATGAAATTTTAATCAGATGTCCTTCTTCAGTACCAATTGAATCAATTCCATATTTGTTAGCATCCCAACTTGGGGCAACTATAGTTATGGCAATCTTATCTGTCCATGTATACACCTCCTTATCTGTGAAAATAGGTGCATATGGGTTGTTATAATCTGGAATACTCTCAGCATATGCATTAAAAACCAATAATGAAACAAGAATTAGTGCAAGTTCTATCAAATTCATTCTTACGATATCCTAGGCTAATTTATTAATTGAATTCTATCTAGTATAATAGACTCAGGAACAAAACAAGAGTAAGGTTTTATTATCATCCAAAAGGTTTTTGACTGTGTTAGGAAAAATCTCTAGTTTTTCTTGTGTTTTCTTAATGATTTTATTATCAATAACGCTATTCATGTATACTCCAGTTGCTAAAGGCGATGCAGAAATAAAAGGACACTTTGCAACAATTCAATTAGACAAAACAACATATCAGATTCCCGACGAATCAAATGATCTTAAAATCAAAATCAGCATACTTGATCCTGATTTTAACACATCCCCAACTGGTATTGACCAAATAGCACAGGATATTTCTGGAGAATCAGGTGTAGGCCCTGTTAAGATTTCAATTATAAGATCTGAGTCGGTTGTTTTAGGATATGCTGGAGGTAAATCATCTAATTCTGGAAAACTTGATTCAGAACCAATAGCTAAATTACCTTCAGAAAAGTCTCTGATTAGGCAATTTGGACCAATCACTGAAATATCTTCCTCCTCGGGAATTTTTGAATTTGGTATATCAATAAAAAACACAGACGGTCCAATAAGTTCTAAATGTCCTATTTCAAGTCAAACTCAAATTAGATTTGATAACTCCGATGTATCTTCACGACACTGTATATTGGAAGGTGATGTTCTTTTAGTTGAATATACTGATCCGACCGACGCATCAGGGAATTCTAGAAAAGTTACTGCATCTGCAACATTTAGTGTCTTAAATTCATATCCGTCACAAAATTCAAATTCAGAAAAAATTACAGTGTCAAAAACTGTACGCATTGGCCATCCTCTAACTTTATTACTTTATGATTCAAATTTGAATTTAGATTCCGATACAGCAGAATCCTATTCATTAGATCTAATCCAATTTGAATCCAAAAATATACGAATAACATTGGGACCCTCTGGCGGTGTTCAAAAAGAGTTTAATCCACAACCCTCAGTACTTAGGGAAACCGGAGATAATACTGGAATTTTTTATACTGTGATAAAAATCCCAAGAACCGTTAATGGTCAGAGAATTGATGTAAATGAGAAAATAGAATTTGAATATACTCAAAGAGGACTTGGGGCTTTCTTAGTTGTATCGCAAGAGTCGTTTTCTCCTTCTATGGTCAACATCCCAAAAAATTCTATAAATTCTCCTTTTAATGAAGAAAATTCCCAGTCTAATTATCTTCTAGAAATTGTATGCAAAGAAGGGTTTATGAAAATTTTCAAATATGATGGATCTCCCGCATGCGTCAAACCAAAGACTGCAGAAAAACTATTTGAAAGAGGTTGGACTCAAACCTAGTCTTTAATTATAGTACGTCTACCAAAAATTCTAATCTTTTTTTCTGCAAATAATTTTACAGCTTTTGGATATATTTGATGTTCTTTAACTAGAATTTTCTTTGAAAGAATTTTTTCTGTATCATTATTATTTATCTTAACTATGGCCTGTAAAATTATTGGCCCTGTATCAACTCCCTCATCCACAAAATGTACTGTACACCCAGAGAATTTTGCCCCATAATTGATAGCCTGTTTCTGAGCTCCCAATCCAGAAAAAGAAGGTAACAGAGCTGGATGAATATTCATTATATGATTCTTGTATTTTCTAATAAATTGTGGACTAATT
Source organism: Nitrososphaerota archaeon (assembly GCA_032128215.1). Lineage (GTDB taxonomy): Archaea > Thermoproteota > Nitrososphaeria > Nitrososphaerales > Nitrosopumilaceae > CSP1-1. The sequence continues at coordinate 9,049 of JAQBHA010000065.1, forward strand.
ATTCTCATAAAACCTGCAAGACAAACTAATCCATTTTTTGGTGTAACCCCATATTTTGAAAGAATGGATACAATTTTTTTGTCATACTCCCATCTATCTCTAGTAAAGCCTGAACTATCGACTACCTCGGTATTGACTCCTAGTCTTTGTGCAATTTTAAGACCTTTTGCATCAGGTTTGTTAGATATTACTACTTTGGGTATTATTGGAATTTTTTTAATTTTTATGGATTTTAAAATGGCCTCCATATTACTCCCTCTGCCAGAAATCAATATTGCGAGATTTTGCAAGTATAGTCAACACTTGTTCAATCCTGCAATTTATATCAAATCTAACTACGGTGTTTTTGTATGACTCAAAGTATACGTATGACAAAGAATGGCATAGCATTCAAAAGAAATGGATTACAAGTGTACTTTGATCCAAAAAATGTCGTTTCTGCAGGAATAAATTTTATTTCCCATGCACATTCTGACCATCTTCCTTCCCAAAACGGAGGAACAATACTGTCATCTGTAGAAACTAACGAAATAGCCAATCTTCGTGGTTTTAAAATGGAAAATTTCATTGATACTCTGGATAATTTTTCTTTAATAGATAGTGGACATATTTTGGGTGCAAAAGGCTTGTTGTTTGAAGATGTATTTTACACTGGAGACATTTGCACGAGGGAACGGGCTTTTCTTAAAGCCGCAACAATTCCAAAATGTAAAACACTAATCACAGAATGTACCTTTGGACTTCCTGAATTCATTTTCCCTAAAATTGACGAAATCAAAATCATGGTAAACGAAATTATATCTAATCTCTATTCTAAAGGAAAACCTGTAATTCTACTAGGGTATCAGTTGGGCAAGGCTCAAACCATATCGAGTCTCTTTGGCCATTGGAAGCCACTCTATTATCATGATTCTGTCAAAAAAATGAATGATCTTCACCGAAAGTTAGGTGTATCTCTTGAGGAAGGTATGAGTCATACTGAAGCTGAATCCGCTGGGTTGCTAGATAAAAAACCATGGATTATGATTGCACCAATGATGTCTGAAAAAAACCAATTCATAAAACACATGAAGGAAAAATATGACGCAGTTACAATTGGATTTAGTGGCTGGGCTAAATCTTCACGATTTTCATTTGGAAGACGGTCAGACTATTCTATCCCCCTAAGTGATCACTGTGATTTTAATGAACTTGTAGATTTAGTACAAAAAACTGGTGCTGAAAAGGTGTATACAATTCATGGGTTTGTAGAAGAATTTGCATCACATCTTAAAAAAATTGGAATTGATGCACAACCATTACGTGAGCAATGTCTTGATGATTATGTTTAACCCTGTCTTACTTTAACTATGATCTTTTCTTTAGTATGTAGTTCTTTAAATCGTATAATACTTCCAAATTTTATTGCTATTATAGCAAAAATGGAAATGCTAGCAAAAAATGCCCCAACTGCTAGGCTAAAGTAGTTTTCAGATCCAATCTTTACTGTATAGGTAGGATCACTAAGTAGGAAAACTTCAGCAATTATCATCGATAAAATCATCTGCAATTGCGTTATAGGGAGAATGATCATTTCATCATCTCCGTTTTTTTATGAGATTGCCCCTCCATAATATATGCCCAAAAACATTTTGTTTAGATTATCAATAAGGACACTGGAAATTTTACCAGTAAATGCATTCCAAATTGGCATTTAACGATTAGCTTAAGTATCTATTTTTCTATAGTACACCATGAATTCTGTGATCAATATCGCTTTTGTAGGTATTGTAGTTCTAGGATTATTCTTATCTCCAGCTATGCTAAATGTAAATGCACAAGATATCCAGTCCCCCCGCAAACAGATGGCATCTGGTGTTGCTGCAGACGATGTAGTATGTAAATCAGGGTTGGTCTTGATGATTCGTTCAACAAATGGGGCTGCTACGTGTGTTAAATCTTCTACTTCCATGGAATTATCTGATGCAGGATGGGGGTCAATCAATATTGATGATGAGAAAGACGAAACAATTGAAGACGAAACAATAGCAAATGTAACTATGGCAAACGAAACCAATCATAAGATAATCCGGCTATCTGAAGAATTATCCATGGGTGAAGAAGAAGGATCAGCAGAAGAGACAATGGAGGAAGTACCATTGACAATAGGAGGTATTGATCTATCCTTGGCTGCACCTGTTGAAGGCGATGAGGGTGCACCTATTACAATTATTGAATTTGGAGATTACCAGTGTCCAAATTGCAAGGCATGGTTCCAAAATGAAAAATCAAAAATCACTTCCAAATATATCACAAATGGTAAAGCAAATCTTTACTTTATAGATTCTGCATGGCTAGGTGCTGATTCAATTAATGCTGCCCAAGCAACGTATTGTGCATCTGATCAAGGTAAATTTATTGAGTACCATTCAACGTTATACAATAACCAAAAAGGAATTCAGGATGGTTGGGCAAGTATTGATGCACTAAAACAATTTGCAAAGGACATTAAAATCGACTCTGAAATGTTTAATGAATGTTTAGATTCTGGAATCTATGCTGAGAGAGTATCTTTTAACACTGAGGTAGGTGTTTCCAATGGTGTAGCCGGAACCCCATATTTCTTCATCGTTGGACCTGAGGGTGATATTAAAAAAATAGCTGGTCCACAACCATCAATTGTGTTTGATGCTGCCATAAATTCACTAAGCTAATAAATTACATTTTTTAACAAAACAAGCTAGCTAAAATTAATAAATGATTTTTTGATTCATAAAAAATAATGCTAATGGTATGCCCAATGTGTAAAAGAGGTAAGGATATCCCACTTGACTTTAAAACTGATAGGCCAAAAAGGGGTGTTAAGTGCGAGCATTGCACTACTAAAATTACCTAATTGAATTTTAAACCCATTGTAGGAACGCTGTAATTCATTTTATTAGATGTTTGATCAAAATGATCATCAGACTTAATCTCAATAATTGTAATATTCTACAGGAACTAATCCACACGTTTCAAATCGGGCAATCCTATGTTCTTTTCAGGGTAAGTCAGGAGAATAGGGTTTTTCCCTCCATTCACAAAAAATTTACATCTAGGAAAATATAGATTTTTAATTAATTATTAAGATGTATCAATCGCACACACAACTTTCTATTAATCCCAACGATAAATTAATTTAGAATTCATTCTACCAAAGAACCCGGACAGGATAAATTTCTGCCGTAGTTCTTGGTTGATTTATTACAAATAAATTCTTCAGCTTTAATTTCATTGTAAGGGTATTGCACTATTCCACAAAAGGCTGCAAAGTGTATGAATATTGTTAACCATCTCATTAGAATTAGTTGAAAACGCAAAGTCTGACTCTATACTGGAATTTTCATAGTCCTTTGCTGCTGCATCTGCCATAATCATTTGTTTATTTTTTCCAACAATCATTCTTCCTTTGGTTCTAACTTTGCCAACTCTGGTCTCAGTTGCCCCAAAACGTTTTACAAAAGGTAATAATTTTTCATCATTAAACTCAGTTAAAAGTAAAACTCGACCACCATTTTTTTCGCAAATCTTAATTTTCTCAGGGATGCTAGTATGATACATTCTTGCAATGTCTTTGAGTGTAGTAACAATATAGACATCATCAGTAGAATTTTCTATTAACTTACTAATATTCGAATAAATGTTTGTTCTACCCTGAATAATATGAAACGTAGGCATACTGTTTAAATGATTATTAGGAATCATTTTCTTAATTTTTTCAACAACATCTTCTCTAGTATCTTTAAGTAATTTTAAATCGTCTTCTTTTCTTTGTAGGATCATTTTTAGAACATCTTCTGGTTTAGTTGCAACACAAAGTTTAGGTTTGGAAAAAGTAGTTGATACGATGTTTTGATTTAGAAGTTTTTCAATCGTTCTATATGTTTTGGTACGTTCGACATCAATTTCTTTTGCAAGTGCACTTGCTGAAATTGGACCTATTCGTAAAAGATTTAGATATACATGTGCCTCCATTTCTTCAAGACCCAATATGGAAGATAGTTGAGAACTAAGAGAATCCATATGTTTAATGGAATCTAATTCACTTTTTTCATCGTGTTCTATTTTCAATTGATTTACATACATTTTTTGTTCTAACCAAGAACGATTCAATGAATTACTATTATTTTTCTTCATCAATGGTTTGATTTCAGTATTTGAGTGCGTAATTGATACCATTCAGATTTTTCTTATAACGTTCACGTAGAACTTATCAGTGCGATCAAAACATTCCATGGTATTGCATTGAATTATTTTTAATCGATCGCTAAGCCGAATTACCCTGTGTATGATAATTCTGTATAGTAATTACGACTTAACTTTAAATGACATGAGAATTATTTTTAATAATTTCTAGATTTTTCTAATTTGATGATTCTTGTGCACAATTATCTGAACAAAAATCACTCCGCATGTTCTCAAATTCTCTCCCACAATGAATACACTCTCTAAGCGATCGCATAGTTCTCTTACAATATACGTTAAAGTACCATATATCTCCGATCCAAAAAGGTCATATATTGTTAAACGTGACTAGCCATGTTTTTCAGTACAAGTCCGGATCCTTTTTGAAAAATGGCTTTTTATATTATTTTAAAACTAATTTAATTTCCGAAGATTCCGATTATATGAAACTCCAAATCGATGAGCCTCGTCTCTGGCATACTGTAAAATTTTTAATGCAGAACTACTTCGGGGAATGATTATTGGATTTTTACTTTTAGATACAAACACCTCTTCATTTTGTTTTGCCAAAGAGGCACAAGGAATTTTAACACTCATACTTTGTAAAGCTCTCTCTGCAGCTTTTAGATGACCTTTGCCTCCATCAATTAAAACTAGATTGGGTAATTCTAAGTTTTCTTCTGACAATCTGTAATACCGTCTCTTTACAATTTCAACAATCATAGCATAATCATTTCTACCAGAAACAGTTTTAATTCTAAATTTTCTGTACCCTGATTTATCTGGTTTTCCATTAACAAACCTCGACATTGATCCTACTGCATACTGTATTCCATGATTTGATACATCAAAACATTCAATGACTTTTGGAACATTTTCTAACTCCAAGCGTTCTCCAAGTTCATAAATTCCTGGTTCAATTCCCTTGGATTGAATTAGATTAATGTTTTTCATTACCAGACTAATCATTTCTTTTCGTTTACCTCTTTTTGGAACAATAATTTTAACTTCAAATCCAGCTTTTTCAGAAAGTGAATTTTCTAAAAATTGCTTATTTTCAGGCATGTTACTTACAATAATTTTTTTTGGAATTGGGCTAGTTGTGTAATACTGGTAAAGAAAATTTCCTAAAGTGTTGTCTCCAATAAGATCAAACGAGAACCTATTACTGTCTCTAATCACTCCGTGCGTTTGTCGTAGTGTCATTACAAGCGCGGTTTGTTCTTCTATCTTAATTCCAAAGTAATCTTCATCTGGAACATTTTCTACATATTCCATTTTTTGTTTAGTTCGTAAGCTTCCTAATCTATGTAACGTATCTCTAATTTCCTTTGCACGCTCATAATTGAGTGAATCAGAAGATTGCTTCATATCATTTTGTAATTTTTGTGCAAACTCTTGCATCTGTTTTTTGCCTTTTAAAACTAATTCTAAATCCAATACATTATTTGAATATTTTTTTTGCGCATTTCTAAACTCACATGGTGCATCGCAATTTCCCAAATGATATTCAAGACATGCTTTTTTTGGAAGTGTTTTACAAATTCTAATCTTGAAGGCCTTACGAAGTGTTCCAATTGTTAATAACTTTGAGCTACCTGAAGTAAATGGACCAAAGACCTTTCCTGAACCTAGAAATTTTCCAGTTCTCATTCGTCTTGCAACTAAAAGCCTCGGATATTTTTCATCTGTTAGACGGAGATATGTGTAACGTTGCTGATCTTTAAGCTCAATGTTGTAGGTTGGTCTATATCTTTTAATCATATTTGATTCTAGAATATAGGCTTCTCCCTCATTATCTGTTAAAACAAATTCAATATCGCAAATTTTTTCAACTAGCTTTTGTGTTTTATAGTTTTGATTTTGTAAAAAATAGGATTTAACACGATTTTTTAGATTCTTTGCTTTTCCAATGTAGATTATGTTATCGTCTGCATCCTTCATTAAGTAGATTCCAGGATGTTTTGGAATGTTAAAACTGGAGATATCAAATGTCATCTTTGCATGAATTTTTTAAGGAATTTTCCTGTATGAGTATTAGTTTCTGCTATTTGTGCGGGAGTGCCTGTAGCCATGATTTGCCCTCCATTATTACCCCCCTCTGGACCCAGATCAAT
>JAQBHA010000066.1:0-7460 GCA_032128215.1 Nitrososphaerota archaeon
TCCCGTTGAAATAGTTTCTAGCCTACAAAAAGAGGCAAACTTTACCTTTGATATTGAGGGAACTAAAATTACTTTAGAAAAAGAGGATTTTGTAATTGATTTTGAAGCAAAGGATGGATTTGCGGTTGCTAAAAGAGACAAGTTTGTGGTGTTTATTTCAACAAAACGAAATGCGGAGATGATGGCAAGAGGTCTAATCAAGGACCTTGCCAGACGACTCCAGGCCCTAAGAAAAGAACGTGGGTATAATCCAACAGATATTTTGAATAAAGCATCCATTCTTGATCTTGATCTAGAATCATTAGAGATGGCTAGGCAAAAAATACAGGAACTATCTTTCCTTGTAAGGGTAAAAGAGGTAAATTTTGAGGAATCTTGTAAATTGTATAAAGATGACGATATTGATGGCCAAAAAATAAGAATTTCAGTAGAGTAATTGGTTAAATCGTTAAGAGAACAAATAGAATAATCTACAAGTTTCTAGATTGATTTTCTCTTTTCAAGCCTATTATACAACCATGCAAAAATAAAGAGAAAGACAAATCCATGTACAAAACCATCAACAAGTGCTACCAAACTTCCTACAGGAGTTGCAAGAGGAACTAACTCGTACCAAAAATGCATGTCTTCCCAAATTTTTACAAATTCGTTTCCTTGATCTGTTAAAATTACATGCCAGGCTACACCAAATAGAGTAAGGCTAACTAAAATTCCTCCAGCAAGGCCAAAACTTTTCGGGCTTAGTGTCATGTTTTTAATTTTTCAATTAATTCATTCTTTTTTGGGACACCAGTAAATTCTAATTTTCCATTAATTACTACTCCGGGAGCTGTGTAAATTGGATATTTTTCCAAATACTCTGGCTTCTCAGTTACATCAATTACTTCATAGGGAATCTTCATCTCATCAAGCATTTTTTCAACAACACTACAGTTTGCACAACCAGGAGTAGTGAGAATTTGTACTTTCATTATTTATCACTGACATACTGCTTTGGATCTTTTTCAAAGGCCCATCTACAGCTAGCACAACAAAACTTGTATTCTTTACCATTATGAACCAAGGATTCTCCCTTATCACCAACCTCACTTCCACAAACTGGATCCTTCATTGTACTGTTACCTCCCTTCTCTTATGGATTGAATACCATATGAGTGGTACTGCAATTAAACTAACAAGAACAAATGGGATATAATCTTTGGATATTTCATCTTCATGTTCGTGTTCATGCTCATCCATTTCAAACTCTGCAGGAATTGGAGTAATCTTCACTACTTCATTCCATCCTTGATGAACAAAGGTTTCTTCATACCATTCATGCCCCTCTGGAAGTCCATTAATTATCAAAAATGCACCAATCACAATGAGCATAAATCCTGTAGCCTTTTCTATTGAGACTCTCTTTGCTGTAAGACTTTTTGTTGCATTGATTCCTAAAATTGCTAAAGTTGACATTAAGATGAGTGGTATTGCTCGTCCCACGCCATGAACAATTCCTAATGATGCACCAACCTCTATACTACCAGCACCTGCGATGTAGATTAGCAACCAGTAGAACAATGGATTTGGACACCCAACACCTGCATTTCCCAATAATAATCCCATAAAAAATGATTTAGAATAATCTCCACGATTTTGTATGAACTTTGGAGTTCCCGAATATGCAGGCATTTTTAATTTTACAAGACTTAGTTGGGATAATCCAAATAGAAATGCAGCTATTCCTGCAATAAGAAACATGATTGTTGATATTTGATCTAAAGATGTAGTCTGTCCTAGTGCTGCAACTCCAATTCCATAAACAGTTATTGTTATTGTTAATCCTGCTCCAAATAGTAGAGCCAGGGAAAGTCCCTTTTTGTATCCTTGACCCATGCTTAATGGAACTATGATGAAAACAAGTGGAAGAGTACATGGTAGAACAATCATTGATAATCCTGCCACATATGCAATGATCAGCCATGATAGATATGACTCATTTTGATTTTCTTCTACAATGGCTTCGTTTGTTAGTGAAAAAATTACTCCTACAAAAATTAGTGAAAAAAGAGCAAATAAAATCAGAACTATCGGTTTTTTTGCTCCAACCTGTACTGACATGTATTCTTTAACCATTTAGATTACTTAACTCTTGAACAAATTATCATCACTGAGTTTCATTATAAAATAACAATGTGGACTATTATATACGGGAAAATTATGCAAGATCTTGTGTTAAATCAATACGTATGGGTAGGAATTACAATAGGTGTATTCATAGTAGGAATAGGAATAGGATATGTAGTATTTCTAAATACATATCAACCTGGTACGATGATGACCCAAACCCAATTAATGGAACAACTGATGATGCAGAGTCCACAACACAGACAAGAAATGATGAATCAAATGATCAGTGAGGACATTGAACTACGACAGCATATGATGGATTCTATGGCTCAGGATCCGCAACAAATGCGACAATGGATGGCAAACACTCAGCACATCAAAGAGATGTCAGAAGTTATGAAAGGAAATCATGACTTTATGCAAGAAATGATGCAAGAAATAATAGAAGATCCATCAATGAGATTGCAAATGATTGGGCACATGACTGAAAATCAAGAAGCAATGCAGCAAATGATGCAGATGATGGGTTCAGGTGGAATGATGATGGGAAATATGTCAGGTCAAGGGAATATGGGACAGGATATGATGAATCCTTAATGTTTCAAGTAAAATGTGCGGATTGTGATTGTCTACCAGATGAGTGTAAGATTAGCAAGTCGGCAAGGGAATGTCCCAACTGTTCATGGGATGAATGTTGTTGCTGGGCTACAATTCAAAAACTGAATTGAACAATTAACAATTTGTTAACCTACAATCTGTTGATCAAAAACTCTTTGAAATACAGAATAAGGTTGTGCCCCTGAAACCAGAGTGAACCCAATTTGGTCATTACCAATAAAAAATCCAGGAGTACCTGTCACTCCGTAAGAAACTCCATCTCGTAAATCATGGTTTACCTCATCCAAATATTTTGCAGAGTCAAAACAAGCATTGAATTGATTGGTGTTTAACTCCAAATCTGCTGCATATGCCTTAAATTCTTTAACTACGTTTTCTCCTACTAGTCCTTCCCAGCTTTTCTGATTTTCAAATAGTCTATCATGATATTGCCAAAACAAACCTTGTTCGTCAGCACATTCTCCTGCAACAGCGGCTGGAACTGCATTAGGATGAATCTCCGGTATTGGGAAATCCCTGTACACAAATTTTACTTTTCCAGTATCAATGTAGTTACTTTGGATTTGAGGCAAAGTTAAGCTGTGAAATTGGGCACAGAACGGACATTGAAAATCTGAAAATTCAATTATTATTATTGGAGCATTTGGATTTCCTTTGAATGGATCATCATCAGCTGAAGCAAATATCAAAGAGGAACCTTGAGGAATTTGTTGAGATGTTTGTTTTTGTTGTGTTCCTTGAGCAGAAATGTTACCAAGTAAGATTTCAGAATGAGCCTCCTCACTTCCAAGAAGATAACCTCCCAAAAATGCAGATAGTACTGCGGCAAAAACTAGTCCAACAATCAATCTGTTAAAAACAGATTTTTTAATAACCATAGTTTCAGACATTACCATTCCTTTCATTTTTGATTATTTAATAATCCTCTATTGGAAGTAGTTTGTCCAAAATGATCAAACAGGGAGTGGAAATGGAAAAAATTTTCAAATTATTGTCCTGGTGTTATTATTTTAGGAACAAAATGGTAATCAAAATAGGCATAGAATTTGTGTAGTAGATGGTTAGCTTTTAGTGCATGAGGGATAATAAATAAGAAAATTGCATAATTATGGTATTGGTAAAGCAGATCAGCCTTGATTCATGGCAGATACACCACTTATCAGAATTACTTCAGAAGGGCTCATTGGTTGTTGCAAAAACTAACACTCCAATAGTACTTTATCGCCAAACACTAGAAGAGGAGGATGGCTCTTATGAAGAGATTGTCTGTACATTGACAAAGGATTATGTAATTGAACAGTTGGTAATATCAGGAGGAGTCCTCCCACCAAGTTTTCATCAACAATTGATTTTTCCCTTAACTGAGTTTCCAGATAGATTGCTTAGAAAAAGCCGGGATCTATTTTTACAAACAGTTGATCTGCTTGAAGAAAATCTGAAATAATCATAACAGAATATAAGGATCAAAGTTTGGAATTTTTTTGATGCGTCTATTAGAGTATCAGGCAAAGCAATTATTTTCTGAGTTTGGGATAAAAATCCCAATAGGTTCAACCTCAAAAGAGGTGGAACAAGGACGAAAGGATGCAGAGGAATTAGGATTTCCGTTTGTTATAAAATCACAAGTTCCTGTTGGTGGGAGAGGAAAGGCAGGAGCCATACAAAAGTGTCATAATCTAGATGAATTTAATCTAAAATATCCACAGATCTTAGAAATGTCCATCAAGGGGGAAAAAACCAGAGCCATCTTACTTGAAAAGATGGCAGAAATCAAAAAGGAATTGTATCTATCGTTATTTTTGAATAGAGGCAAACGTTGCTATACCATTATTGCATCCTCCGAAGGAGGCGTTGAAATTGAATCCGTAAAAAACCAAGTAATACGGGAAGTGGGATTAGGAGATGTCGATAAACAAATAGCAGAAGAAGTGGCAAAAGAAATTGGTCTTAAAGGAAATTCTGTGACTGAATTTGTAGATATGTTACAAAAACTATCAAAGCTTACAATAGAAAAAGAGGCAGAGCTTGCAGAGATTAATCCTGTTGCAGTTTTAAGTGATGGTTCGCTAATAGCTTTAGATGGGAAAGTAATCACGGATGATAACTCAAACTTTAGACACCCGGAATTGGAAAAATTTCAAGAGCGTTCTGAACTTGAAGTGAGTGCAGAAAAAAGTGGTTTTACATTAATTGAGCTTGATGGAAACATTGCAGTTATTGGAAACGGTGCGGGGCTAGTGATGTCAACTCTCGATATGCTTTCAGATAATGGTGGAAAGGCTGCATGTTTTCTTGATGTTGGTGGTGGTGCAACACCTGAATCTGTATATGAGGCACTTACATTAATTAGCAAAATAAAAAAAGTAAAAGGAATTCTAGTTAATCTCTTTGGAGGAATTGTAAAAACAACAACAGTTGCATCTGCATTTATCAAAGCTTATGATGATAAGATAATTGACAAACCAGTTTTTGCAAGATTAATGGGAGCTGAATCTGAAAAATCAAAAGAGATGTTAAAAAATACTAAGACAAAACTTTTTGATTCTGTTGAATCAGCAATCAATTCTGCAGTAATGGAGGTTAGAAACAGTGGCTAATATTTTTGAATTGTTACAAGGAAAAGAAGGAGACATAGATTACAACAAAAAACCAGTTATAGTTCAAGGAATTACTGGAAAGTTTGGCTCACTTCATACAAAACTTATGTTAGAGTATGGAACAAACATTGCTGCAGGCGTTACTCCTGGAAAAGGGGGTCAAAAGTTTGAAAACATTCCAATTTACAATTCAGTAAAAGAGGCAGTAGGTGCCACGGGTTCTAAGATTTCCATTCTATTTGTACCTGCCAAGTTTTTTTTGGGAGCAGCCAAGGAAGCAATTGAAGCCGGTGTTAAACTTTTAGTTGCAATTCCAGAACATGTTCCTGTTAGAGACTCTCTAATAATGCTTGATCTTGCTCAAAAAAATGATGTAATAGTTATTGGTCCAAATACGCCAGGAATTATGATTCCAGAAATAATCAAGATTGGAATAATGCCAGCAAGTCCTTTCAAGTCAGGAGATATTGTGCTTATTTCAAAAAGTGGTACTTTGATGTATGAAGTTGCAAACAACCTAACAGAAGCTGGTTTTGGTCAACTAATTACTTTAGGAATTGGAGGAGACCCCATTAATGGAACAAGGCTAATAGATGCATTTGAGATGGTGAAAGATGTTCCAAATCTTAAAGGAATGGTAATTGTTGGTGAAATTGGAGGAGATGCAGAAGAAGTTTTGGCTCAAAGAATAATTGATAGTAATTTCAAAAAACCCATAGTGGCATACATTGCAGGGAGAGCTGCTCCTAAAGAAAAAAGAATGGGGCATGCAGGGGCAATAGTTTATGGAAACTATGGCTCTGCAGAGTCAAAGGTATCTATGTTTAACAAAGCTAACATTCCTGTTGCTAAAAGGCCAGGTCAAGTAGGAATGCTATTAGCCGGAAAATTCGAAAAATCCGATTAAATTAAAAGTAAGTGTGAATGGAGAACAGGAAATGCCAATCACAGATCCCGAAAAAAAACAACTTGCTCAAAAAGCACGGCTACACATGAAGATTTGTTTTTACTGTGGCGCAAGAAATTCAATAGATGCCACAAGATGTAGAAAATGTCACAATAGCTACCTTAGATTGAAAAATAGAACTCTGGGCATAAAGAAGTAAATTTTATCATAAACCTAAAGATACAAAAAGTTCCTATATTGTAAAAGCATTGGACCGGTTGTCTAGTGGCTAGGATGACGCCCTCACACGGCGTAAAGATGTAAAAATCTCGCTAAGGTCATGGGTTCAAATCCCATCCGGTCCATTTTCATTTAATTGATAAATCATCTTTCTAAAAGCCCAATTATAGAGTATGCAAGAGAATAAAAACTGAGTTTCAGAAATCTAAGTGACAATTAATGAATTCGTTAACAAATGTGGAGAAGAATCTCAATATGATTACAAAAAATCTACTCATTAATGGTAGAACAGATTGTATTTGCTTTGTTATCAATTGCGATAACAGTAATTCTTTTCTTTATTACTCGACAAATTGTCGCTATAAAAATAGGAAGTCTGCAAGGATCCCAAAAACTTTTAGGAATTATTACATTAGTCATTGTTCTCGTAGAAGTTAGTTATCTTGGAACAAATTTTGGTCTTTTTACTATTGCAATAGAAGTTATCACTTCAATAGGTGTCGGTATGGTTTTATTTGGCATAGCAGCACAACATTTACTAAAAAATATTGTATCGGGGATAGGAGTTTTTTTTAGTCCAGATATTGAGATTGGAGATCATATTAAAATCAAGGATGAAAGAGGAATTATTATCGAAATACATCTCACAAAAACAATAGCTTTGAGTGAAGAAGGCGAACGAATCATAATCCCAAATCAAAAATTTGCTGATGAGGTAGTAGTAATATATCATAAAAAGAAAATTACTTAAAAGATAATGTTGGATTTAAAATAATATAATGCCAGAAGAATGTGGACACTTTAACCAGAAAAAAGAGGGTATAATTCCAAAGACGAGGGGTTGTGAAGAGTGTGAAAAAGAAAAAATGCCCTGGGTTGCAATACGACAATGCTTAACGTGCGGTCATGTAGGCTGTTGTGATTCGTCAATTGGTCGTCATGCAACAAAACATTTTGAGGAAACTGGACATCCTGTGATGATTGCAGTACAAGATAACCCTTGGAAATGG
>JAQBHA010000067.1:0-2619 GCA_032128215.1 Nitrososphaerota archaeon
TCGCTTTTAGATACTATAGTTTTTCCAATTGAATTAGCAAGCTCTACAATTGTATCTCCAGCCATTTCTAAAAGATTGGCAGCTATTCTGTAATCTAAAATATCAATATTTTCCATATTAAAGAGACTAGCTAGTCTTCGATCAACCATAGTACTACGAATTAAACGAACTAAGAGAAAGTATTGTCTGTTAATTTCAATGTCACGGTTTGACATTGTTTGAAGATTTGTTCTATCTTCGGAAATAAGACCATCAAGTGTTTCATTAAACATTCCAATTGCAATAGTGCTCATTCGTTTGAGAATTTTTTCAGGTTTGAGAGAAGCTGCATCAAGTAAAAACTGTATAATAATACTAGATGCTTCTTCTTCTACAATTTCAACACCAACTAATCTTCTCATTGATTCACGAATTTTTTCTCTATCTTCAACTGGAATGGATGTTTTTCCTTTAATTCGAATAATGTCGTATCCTAACAGGTAAGCTCCTGTAATATCTGCAGAAATGTTTTCCTCTTTTGGAAGTGGATATGAAATTACAACTTCTTTTGATGGTCTGGAATCTTTGTTTGCAGAAATTGATAGACTGTTTTGGCTAGTTTCAATTTCAATTTCTGAGCTTTTTACTAAATTGTTAGCATCTACCCATTCTTTTGGAAGGGAAACTAGCATGCTACTTCCTATCTTTTGCAGGCGTCGAATGAATTTAGGCAATTTATACTAGTATAAGTTATTTAAGCCATAATATTATATTTTGTGTAAAATTTATACTCCGATCATGAAGGGAATTGCATTTTGTCCTGCACATATTACTGGATTTTTCAAAGCAGAAATTGAAAAGAAAAGTAACATAGAAGAGATTGGCTCGCTAGGTGCAGGCTTTTCAATTCAAAAGGGAGTAAAAACTACTGTACGAGTAAGAAAAAAAACCGAATATGACATTTCTAATTTTCATCTAAACATTTTAGGCTACCAGACAGATAACGCTCAAGTTTCTGAGTTTGTCATAAAGAAATTTCTTGATCTAGTAGGAAATGATGTTTTTGTTGATGTTGATCATAACATTACTGTTCCTGTAGGATATGGGTTGGGTTGTAGTGGTGCAGTTGCACTGTCACTTGGTTTAGCACTAAACCAAGCACTTGATACTGGTCTTTCAAAAGAACAAGTTGGATTAATTGCTCATGAAGCTGAAATAAAATGTCAAACTGGACTAGGTGATGTTTTAGCTTCATACTATGGAGGTTTTGAAATCAGAACAAAAGGTGGAGCTCCTGGTCACGGAATAGTTAAAAAAATAAAATCTGATAACTATATTGTAGTAATAATTTGTTTTTCACCAATTTCTACAAAGCGCTTTATCAGTGAGAGGCTTCCTTTTATTAATGGACTTGGGGGAAAGATGGTCACCAAGCTAGAAAAATCGAAAAATATTATAGAGTTTCAAGATATGTCTTTAGAATTTGCAAAGTACGTTAATGTAATTACTCCAAAGATGGATAGAGTAATTAAAGATCTAAACAAAAATGGAATTAATTGTGGTGTAGCTATGTTTGGTGAAACTGTATTTTCTTTAGTACCTAAAAATAAAGAAAATAAAGTAATCGATATTCTAAAGAAATATGACGATGGTATTATTATCACATCAAAAATTGATAATGCCGGTGCCCGAATAACAAAACAATAAAATAATTTTTAGTATATTAATATGTCCTTAATTCCCAAAAGTCATCCTCGTGCCAAGTCTTTGTACATTAGAGAAAGACTAGTACACGGATTTGATGATGGACTAGTAGCTAAAGAAGGTTTGATGGCACATGGTAGAGGTGAGGCATTTGACTATTTGCTAGGAGAAAAAACTTCAAAACACGCACAAAATGCAATACATGCTGCAGCTTTTTTGCTAATTACTGCTTCTTATCCTGTAATTTCTGTTAATGGAAATATAGCTGCATTGTGTCCTAAAGAAATTGTAAAGCTTGCAGGAATAGTTAATGCAAAAATAGAAGTAAATTTGTTTTATACAAACGAGAAAAGAAAGAAAAACATTGTTAATGTTCTAAGAAAAGCTGGTGCAAAAGAGATTCTAGGCGTAGATCCCAAGTCATCTACACGAATTTCAGGTCTTGATAGTGCAAGAAGAATTGTAGATAAAAATGGAATTTACAAAGCCGATGTTGTTTTGGTTCCGTTGGAAGACGGAGATCGCACTATAGCGCTAAAAAAGGCTGGAAAAAAGGTAATCACATTTGATCTTAATCCACTTTCTAGAACTGCAAAAACTGCTGATATTACTATAGTAGATAATGTGGTTCGTGCGATCAATAAACTAATTTCAGAATGCAATAAATCAAAAATTCGAAAAATTCCATTTAACAACAAGAAAAATCTTGCAGGAATGGTTCTAGAGATAAAAAAGAATCTTTCTAGGAGGTTGCCACATGCATAAAACACCTCGAGATATTATTGCAAAAAAAGCAGCTGGCAAGAAAATTTCTGTTATAACTGCATATGATTACTCGCTAGCACTACTTTGTGATAAGGCTGGAGTTGATGTTATACTAGTTGGCGATAGTGGTGGAATGGTTGTTCTAGGATATGAAAATACAATTCCTGTAAC
>JAQBHA010000068.1:0-7192 GCA_032128215.1 Nitrososphaerota archaeon
GGGATTACCTTGGAACTTGTACAGTTGATGAAGATGAACAAGAAAAAAGACAATTAATTGAAAAAATCAAAAAACAGAGAGAAGAAATTAGAGATAAAAATGAACTAAAAGAAAAATGGAGTGAGCTAAAAGAAATTAAAAAGGATCATAGTGATCTCAAAAAAGAGTTTAACGATATAGATAAACAAAAAATCAAGCATCTTGTTGATGAAATCAAAGATGTAATCAAGAAATTAAATAAAAACCCAGAATATGACAAAGAATTCAAAAATATATTAAAAAATGAAATTAAAGAAACAAAATTAAAAATCGAACAAACGATGACAACTCAAGAAAAAAACTTCAAACACCAAATTGACTCAAAAATTCAAAGCCTATCCAAAAGTGATAATCCTCAAAGAGATGCTAAAAAATTAGGATTTGATTTCAAAGATGGTAAAACAAAGATTGTGATCAAACTTTCTGATGATAATCCAGAGATTGTAGATCATCTCAACTCAGTTGGAACAGTAGATGTAAAAAATGACAAATATGTTCAACTTACAGTTAAGATAAGTGATCTTTCAAAACTAAGATCCATTAATGGTATTGATAAAATTAGACCGCCTTTCTCAGCAGTCCAATTCTATGAAGAATTCTCAGAAGGAGTATACTTCATGAATGCTGATTTGGCACAATTTGCAGGAATCACAGGTAAAGGTATCAATGTTGCTGTGCTTGACCTAGCATTTACCGATAATGAAAAAATTTCAGATAATATAGTTCAAGTAAAATCTTTCAGACAAGGAATAGGGTACTTACCTATTCAAGGAAATGAAGGCGAAGCAGCACATGGAACTGCAGTTGCAGAAATTATTGCAGATGTTGCACCAGATGTAGAACTTTACTTGTATTCAATTGAAACTGATGTAGAGTTTATTTCAGCAGTTGACGAAGCGATTTCACAAAAAGTAGATATTATAGCAATGTCTGCAGGTTGGCCAAACTTCCCAACCGATGGTACAAGTCACATTACACAAAAAATTGAAGAAGCGGTAGAAAATGGTATTGTTTTTGTCGTGCCATCAGGAAACTTTGCCAACAAACATTGGGAAGGAAATTTTGTTGATGCTAATCTCAACAATTGGAATGACTATGCTAATTCTGATGAAGGACTATCAATCATGGTTACTAAAGAAAGAATTGCAGAAGAAAAACCAATAGTATCCTATCTAATGTGGGATGTCGGAACGGGAGATGTATCTGATTTTGAGTTGGTATTAGTTGATCCACTAGGTCAGATAGTTGATTACTCGGCAAATGAGCAAAACACCAAATCAGATACTCCATTTGAATACATTCACCACATGCCAGATACTGAAGGCACGTATTCTATTGGCATTTTGTACGCTGGAGATATGTCTGACATATCAAAAAGGCCTAAAGCATCATTAGAAATTTTCTCAGCAAATGACAAACTAGAACATCCTATAGCTCGAAGTAGTGTGTCAGTTCCTGCAGATGCTGAAGGTGCAATTGTAGTCGGAGCCGTTAATCATCTTGATGGAACATTAGAACCATTTAGTTCACAAGGACCTACAAATAATGGAAAATTGGCACCTCATGTAGTAGGACCTGATGGCGTTACTACTTTGGCATTAGGTGATAAGCCATTTTATGGAACATCTGCTACTACACCATACGTCGCAGGATTAGCAGCATTAATTCTTCAATCTAATCCAGGCATGTCCCCTGAACAAATCTTGAATGAAATTCAGCAAAATACAGATCAGTCTGTGTTTTCAATTAAAAATGAATTTGATTACTCATCAGGTTATGGTCCAGTAAACGCATCTTTCCTAATAGAAGACTTAGAGGTTTTGCAATGAATATGAATTATATAATTAAAGATGAGATTATGGGCAAAAATATAATAATTTTACTTGTAATATCTGGTATTACATTTTCTGTAATATCTTTTCTCATAATAGATGAGGAGATACAAGAAACTTTTTCATCTATAGACGTAACTCCAACTCAAATTAAAATTTGTGACAATGGTCTGTGTAATTTCAAAGATATCAAAGCCATATCTAATCCTATGTTTGTCCAACTTGCAGAGGAGTCATCTGAACCACAACAAGTTTTAAAAAATGAAGAATTCACTAATCTTAAACTTGTAAAAAATATTCAAACAAAAACGCCTGAAGTATCTGGAAATAAAATTACATTATTTGCTGAAAAAGATAGTTTCATAAGAGAAGCTGCTCAAAACAGTAACGAGGGAGCAAATCAAGTTTTACGAATAATGGGTACAGGACCAACTAACAACCGTGCTCTAATATCGTTTAATCAAGATGATATTCAAAACATGTCTCCGGATAAAATTTTGAAATCTGCAACTCTTAATCTATACATAGAAAGTAATAATCATAATTGGGGTGACGGACAGCTTGTCAATATCCATAAATTTGAAAGTGATTGGCAGGAGGGTAATCAAGTAAGTACACCAATTAGCAACCTTTTGATACCTAGCAATGGTGTTTCTTGGCTCTGTCCTACCGAATCCGATGAATGTAGTAATTCATGGAACGGAGGAAAATTTAACCAAAATCCCACCGATTCTATATGGATTTCAAACCAAGTTGATGGCTACTGGGTAAAGTTTGATGTAACTACTGATATTCTAAATTCGCTTTCTTCGGGAGAAAATTTCGGTTGGATCATAATGAAAAGTGATGAAAACTCAGATGGCCAAATAAACATTTCATCAAAAGAGGCACAATCAAACATTCCAGAATTAGTGTTGGTGTTTTCAGATGATTAGTATCAATAAAATAAAAAATATTGTTCCTGTCGAAAAAATTTACGTTATCTTTACTATAATGATTACTCTATCCCTAATTCTTGGACCTACCTTAACCAAATCATATGCAGCAGAAGATACTTCAGTAGAATGGCAATTACTCTATATCAAAAAAGATATCTGTGGTCCTAAAGATAATATGGGCAAAGTTTACGCTAGCCTTACAACCAAATATTTTGAACTTTACCAATTGGAAAATCATAATTTTTCAGTGGATTGTATCTCAGAATCACAATTCAAAGATTTCCAAAAATCAGAAAATGTAAACTTAATGATATTAATTTTTGATCAAGATCTAGGAACATCACTTTTGCGACCTAATAACCTTGATGGGGTTTACATACATTCGGGCAATGATAGAACCATTAACCATCTATTAATAATGTGTGATTGTTCTGCTTTCACCACTGGTTACGAAACAACATTGTCCTCTTGGATATTATCTCATGAACTTTCTCACTTTGTTTTGTCTTACAAAGGCTTCTCTAAGTATGATATTAAAACGAAAATTCATGAATTACACGAGGGTTATGATAATTGCGTTGGAATAAATTTTGCTGACAGTGCATGTGATGACTTTAAAATACTAGTCAGAGCAGATTCTTCAACTAAGAATTATGTTATGATGGCCCCTTATGAGCCGGCCATTGGTAATAATCTAATTAATAATGTTTTAACATACAATTATGATTCTGAATTAATTAGCCTTCAACGTGAGTTAACAAAAATGTGGATAACAAGTACAATTAATGATAAAGCATATGAAAATACTCTCAAACATTTAGTTAATCCTGAAACAAATTCTACCTTTGAGGATACCAAACTCGCTTTGGAATTTCCAAATGGATTTATGATCAGAGAACTTTCAAAACCAACTGATATTGATTGGAAACAATATCTTAATCCGAATATCGATACAGAAAAATCATTTGCATCACTACTAAAATATGTTCCATTTAACTTAAAAGATCCAGTAAGTGAATACAACATTGAAAAAATGCCAAACTGGTTTAAGACCAGAGCACTGTTATGGTCAGAAAAAAGAATCAGTGACAAAGTATTCTTTGACGGCGTTGAACATTTGGTTAGAATGGGAACCCTAAAGATAGATTAGGGGAAATTTTTTTCTACAGATTAACTCGTTTTGTGCCAATCCCTCTAATCTCAGTACTGTAAGAGTCTTCTATCATAGCTTTTTTTATCAAGGGTGCTCTATCTTTTAGAATTTTATTAAGTTCTTGAATATCTTCAAGACTGGGAGACTGTTGCATATTCTTGTATGCCTGTAAAAATCCAGAGTAAACACACCCCGCTATATACCCAAATGCAGTATCTGTTACCGATTCTACCTCAGGAACGTATTCTTCAGCTATTTGTTTATACGAACTGGCCTCACTAATGTAGTAGTCAATTAAAGTATCAATAAAATCTCGAGTGTTTTTTGAAATCGCCATATAATTACAGCCCTTGTTGGTACTTATAACATTAATTTTTTTTGAGATCTACCATAACCTGTAAATTTCTTAAACATTAGATGTTACACCATGTGGAATCTTGAGCGTGATGAAGATTATTACCGAATATATGATTCAAAAAAAGACATTGCAGGTTATTTTGATCCTGATTATGGAGAATTGTTCCCAAAAGAGCAAGAACATGAAATTATCCAGCAAATGCATAAGAATCACGATAAAATTTCTGGAGGATTTTTTATGGTGCCAATGGTAAAATTTGGGATCTTCAATAATGATATTGACATTGATATTGATAGTTTAGATAAACAAATTATGGTAGTTCAATTGCGATTATCAAAATGGAAGAATTTTCTTTTAGAAACTAAAAATAAATTCCATGGTATTAGGGTATCTCATACAGATCAAGATATGCTAAGTATTACATTTCCAATTAAATTTGATTTTCCCACTTCACTTGAAAAAAATCTTTTGCTAAAAAAGTTAGAACCTATTTTGGATTTGCTGCAGAAACAAGGTTTACTGTAACCCTGCCTGAATATTTTGTCATGGCTACATATGTTGAAACTGATGATACCAGTAGTATCATTGAGCCAAACGGAAATTCTGGAACCGCTGTATATTCTTCTGACTCTGCCACAAGTGAATAATCAACAACAGAGTGAGTTTGCGTTTTATCCGGAATTGAAACAAAGAAGAATACTTTCTCACCCGCTCTCAAATAATCTGGCTCTACATGAGTTTTAGACGCAGTCGCAACTTTGCCATTTTTATCATATAGGGTAGCTACAATAACAACTGTATTTGCAGTAATGTCCCCATGATTTACAACAGTTCCAGTGATTACCACATTATCAGAATTATCTATTGTGAGGTCTGATTTTACAATATCAATGACCTGGTTTTTAGGCTCCCCCAGTTTGTAGATTATTTTAAGAGAATACTCATCGATGTTTTTTGCATCATTACCTAAAACGAGTAAATCAAACGGGGCTTTCATTTGGGGCATAATATTATTTAACATTGGAGGCATTTTTACAATGTCCACCAAACCCCCATTTGAAAATAATTCTGCTTGGACCACAATTTGATTTAATGGCACATTAAAATTATTTTGAATTTCTCCTATAATGTGCAAGATCCCATCATCTCCTAAATATTGTTGATCATTTTGGATTGATATTTCAGCCCATGCATATGGGAAACTTAATAGCGGAAAAATCAACAACAGGAATTTTTTCAACAAAAGAAAACTAATCTTGGACTTTAAAGAAGTTATGGATTAATTCCAGTCTTTGCAGCATTAAATTTAGCTAATGCAGCCATTTCATATCCAAAAGATTCTTCTAACAGTGAATCTGATCGAATTTTTGCATCTAAATCCCCACTTTGAATCCAAAGAATTATCTCTTTATCGCTTTCAAGCTGACTTTGAGTTGATAATTTGAATAGTTCAACAGATGAGGAAAAGATTTGAGGCGGATCTAAGACATCATACCTCGAAACTAATTCATCCATCTTCAAAATATGCATTTCTGAATATGACAAAAATTCATCCTTACTAATTTCTCCCTCTTCTAATACTGTTATCTCTGATTGGAAATCTGTTTGGATTTTTTTTAAATCTTCTTGAATTCTTTGTAAATTATTTCCAAAAGTAAATCCCTTGATTCTGGTCTGTTCTGCCGAATAATAATATGCGATCACTAGACCAATAGCCCCAACTGCAATAATTCCTAAAATAATATTTTGTCTTTTTTTTCGTGACAAGGTTGATCTGAGGAATCTAGGTTTTAAGGCACTATTAATTTTTTTAGGGGAGTATTCTAATAAAAAGAAAAAAAGGGAAATTGTCTTTATTGCCCTGCAACAACTGAATAGCTTACGGTAAACTGATTTTCATTCATGGTATGAACTGCAAGAGCGTTTCCTGCAAATGCCCATGTTCCCATGGCAGTCTCGTCATCAACAAATGTTAATGCAAACTTTGTTTTGCCATCTGGACTCCAAATTGCTTGACCCTTGTCTTCGCCTTTAGCTAATGGACCATGAAGGGCAACTAGCTGAATTGGTTCTGACGCCGAATATGTCAAGAATCCCATGTATGTTTCTTCACTTGGGGGCAGTATTATTGCAAGTTGATGTGTCTCATGACCGATTCCTGGGTCTACAATTGAATCTAGAGTTCCAGTAATTACAGTGTCAGACATTTCATTTTCCATATAACTTACTGAATAGCTAACAGTAAACGGAACTTCGTTCATGGTATGAACTGCAAGTGCATTACCAGTGAAAATCCAACTTCCCATGTTGGATTGTGGATCAACTAAGGTTAATGCAAACTTTGTTTTACCATCAGGTGTCCATGTGGGTTGTCCAACATCTTCGCCTTCAGCTAATGGACCATGAAGGGCAACTAGCTGAATTGGTTCTGATGCATCGTATGAAACCATTCCCTTGTAGACTTTATCACTTGGTGCTAAAATAATTGCAAGTTGATGTGTTTCATGACCTAAGCCTGGATCTTGTGTTGATGTGATAGTTCCTGTAACACTTTGCCACATTGCATGATCAGTTTTTTCCATTGAAGGTGTTTTTTTTTCTGAAACTGGTTCACTAGGTGTTACCTTTTTTGGTTCACTAGGAGTTTCAGTTTTTGGTTCACTAGGCATTTCTGTTTTTCCACCTGTCTCAGAACAGAGTCGGTCCCCACATACCTTATCTTTGGTAGCAGAACCATATTGTTTTGAGGGGGATCGCCGTCACCTTGCGCCCGCCCGGCTTCACCACCGTGCGGCCCGCGCTCGGGCCGCTGGCAATCACCTCGGTCTCCCATTCGCGCAACTCGAAGATTTCCGGATAGCCCAGGTAGGCG
>JAQBHA010000069.1:0-3517 GCA_032128215.1 Nitrososphaerota archaeon
TGGTTCACGGAAAATACAAGATTGGTCAGAATTTACATACGGATGCTAGAAAAAAACTTGCAGAAAAAATTCTTGAGCTAAATTCATCTTCTGCAAAAGAAACTCTAGAAATTATGGGATTTTCATTGACAAATAATGGTCTCGAAATGACGGATGAGCCGGTTTGGTAATAAAAAAATGAAATTTTTTCTTATCAAATTACCATTGCTTTAAATTCACTGTACAACATTCGTGAAATTGCCTAAAATATTATGCCATAACCTATATCAAACCCGAAAAAATAGTAAGCATCTATGGAAGAAAAGAAGGATAAGATAAGCAAATGGGACACAATGGTTCATGCGTCTTTCAGAAAAGTAGTTTCCTTTGATCTATTGTTCTTTGGAACTGGGATTGTAGTTGGAATGGGTATTGGTGTATATTTGATTGCTGGCCAGTAAAGCTAGATTCTCGATTATAACTAGGAAAGAAATGGATTTTATGTTTATTACTAGTCTTTAATCAACATCCGTTAGCTATAAGTTCACTTTTAGGAGAATTATTCAATGCAACAAATACAAAGATTTCAACTAGTATCAGAGTATTTCCCTACTGGCGATCAACCTGAGGCAATAGATGCATTAGTTAAGGGAGTTAGAAAAAATAAAATTCAAACTTTGCTTGGGGTAACTGGCAGTGGAAAAACATTCACAATTGCAAATGTAATACAGCAGACAGGCAAAAATACACTTGTTATATCACATAACAAAACCCTTGCAGCTCAACTGTATTCTGAGCTAAAACAGTTTTTCCCAAAAAATAATGTTGGATATTTTGTGTCGTATTATGATTATTATCAACCAGAAAGCTATCTTCCACAGACTGATACGTATATTGAAAAAGATACTCAGATAAACAAAAAGATTGAAAAATTGAGACTTGAGGCAACTGCAATGCTTCTATCTGGGGAGCCTACAATTATTGTCGCAACAGTGTCTTGTATTTACTCACTTGGAAATCCAAAGGATTGGGAAGAAATGTCAATTACTCTTACAGATAAGGATGAAATTAATCGTTCTACAATTATTAAAAAATTACTCAATGCAAGATATGAACGAAATGATGTAGAACTTTCTCCAGGAAACTTTCGCATCAAAGGGGACACTATAGATATCATTCCAGCGTATTCAGAAGACATAGTTAGAATTTCATTATTTGGGGATGAAGTCGAAGTTATTTCATTGTTAGACCACGTGTCACTCAAAGAAAAACGAAAAGTATCTTCAATTAAAATTTTTCCTGCCAAACATTATCTTATTGCAAAAGATGTAAGAGAAAAGGCAGTTAAATTAATCAAGACTGAGTTAAAACAAAGATTACCAGAACTCCATGAGCTAGAACGACAACGATTAGAGATGAGAACAAAATATGATTTGGAGATGATAGAAGAGATAGGATATTGTTCAGGAATTGAAAACTATTCACGGCACTTTGATGGCAGAAAAGCTGGGGAGCAGGCTTTTTGTCTCCTTGATTTTTTTGGAGATGATTATTTACTTGTAATTGATGAATCACATGTCACTTTACCTCAGTTACATGGAATGTCCAAGGGGGATTATTCAAGGAAAAATCAGCTCATTACTTACGGTTTTAGACTCCCAAGCGCTTTTGATAACCGTCCACTCAAATTTGAAGAATTTGAAAAATATATCAAAAACACAATCTTTGCATCTGCCACACCATCTGATTATGAAAGAGAAAAATCATTTCAGATTGTTGAACAAGTAGTTAGACCAACTGGACTGCTAGATCCTACCGTCGAAGTCAGAACTACAAAAAACCAGATGGATGATCTAATTGAAGAAATCAAAAAAAGAGTAAAAAAAGAGCAGCGGGTTTTGGTTACTACATTAACAAAAAGGATGGCAGAAGACTTGGCAGAATATCTCTCAAAAAAGGATGTTAAGGTACGTTATATGCACTCTGAAATTGAAGGCCTACAGAGAACAGAACTTATTCGGCAATTAAGGCTAGGAGAGTTTGATGTCTTAGTTGGGATTAATCTTTTACGAGAGGGTCTTGATATTCCAGAAGTATCCCTTGTTGCAATACTTGATGCAGACAAGGAAGGATTTTTGCGAAATAATACAAGCTTGATTCAAACATTTGGTAGGGCTGCAAGAAACATTGATGGGGCAGTAATCATGTATGCAGATTCTATTACCAAGTCAATGAAATCTGCAATGTCTGAAACCAAACGCCGTCAAGCAAAACAGCTAGAATATAACAAGAAATTAGGCATTACCCCAAAAACAATCATAAAGTCCATTCCTGTTCAAGAAGCTACACTAGATGACATTAAACACAAATCAACTAGTGATTTGACACGAGACTCAATTGATATTGAAGCCTCTATGAAAAAATATGCAGAGGATCTTGACTTTGAGCGAGCTATAGAGTGTAGAGAACGATTAAAAAGAATTCAAAAGGAGATTGAAAAGAAAAATGACAAATAATATGTTAAAGATTCGTGGAGCACGACAGCATAATTTAAAAAATATTGATGTAGATATTCCAAAAAACAAACTTGTAGTAATATCGGGATTATCAGGGTCTGGCAAATCAACACTTGCGTTTGATACAATTTATGCCGAAGGTCAGCGTAGGTATGTAGAATCACTTTCAGCTTATGCTAGACAATTTCTTGAGATGATGGATAAGCCTGATGTTGATTCAATTGAAGGACTTTCACCTGCTATCTCAATTCAACAAAAAACAACTAGCAAAAATCCACGCTCTACAGTAGGCACTACAACTGAAATCTACGATTATCTTAGGCTACTATATGCACGAATAGGCATCCCACACTGTCCAAGTTGTAGTAGGAAAATCTCAAACCAATCAATTGAAACCATTTGTGATTCAGTTCTAAAAGACTATAGTGGTAAAAAAATTCTGGTTTTGGCACCTATCATTCAGAGAAAAAAAGGAACCTACGAAAAGCTATTTGAACAGATAAAAAAAGATGGCTATTCTAGAATTCGTCTAGATGGCGAAGTCATTTCGCTTGATGAGGATATTCCACCCCTTGATAAACAAAAATGGCATTGGATAGAAATTATAGTAGACAGAATAACCACATCAAAAACAGAAAAAAGTAGACTCTTTGAGGCAATTCAAAATGCAATCAAGGCTTCTAAAGGCGAAGTAGTGATTGCATCAGAAAAAGAAAATAAAATATTTTCACAAAATAATGCTTGTCCACATTGTGGTGTAACAATTGGTGAGCTAGAACCACGTACTTTTTCATTTAATTCACCCTTTGGCTCATGCAAGGCATGTAACGGACTAGGGGTTAAAATGGAGTTTGATCCAGATCTAGTAATTCCTGATAAAACAAAATCTCTTTTAGATGGAGCAGTTGTCCCTTGGAGTGGCAGAGCCTCATCATTTCGTCGTCAAGAACTCAGAGCGGTAGGCAAAAAATTTGGATTTGATTTGATGACTCCAATTAATAAGCTACAACCAAAACAGCTGG
>JAQBHA010000070.1:0-5319 GCA_032128215.1 Nitrososphaerota archaeon
AAGGATAAAGAATTGAGTACCTCCCCAAGAAGCAAGACCAAAACTTAGAAAAATTCCTCCGCCAATTAACTTTGCAATAGAAATTTTTTTATTTTGAGATCTTATTCCACTAAGAAATAAGTAGATGCCAAGTAATCCAGAAAAAAGTCCTAGAGGTTCAGACTTGAACCAGCCTATTGATCCTCTAATTATCACAGGAACCGATATTGAAAAGAATAATGCAGCAAAGAGTCCTGCAGTTGTTCCACCAATAACTCTCACTAGTGCAAAAATAATAATTGTAGTTAAGGAGCCAAATACAACTGGAAATAATATTGCGAAAGTATAGAGATCATTTCCTGCCCCAAAGATTGGATAAAGTGTTGCAGCAGTTATGTGAAGCATTACTTGTGAAGTTTGAGATACGTCTCTGCCATAGGGGTGCCAGCTTCTATCATCATGCCACTCAAAATAAGCAGTAAAGCCATTATCTACTAAGAATTGAGTTGCCCTATAATTAAAAAATGGATCAAATTCATTTAATTCAAAACCATAATCTGCAGCTTGGGATCTTACCATAAATGACATTGAAAATGAAATTGTTAAGATGCCAATTATTAGTAAATGTTGTAAGCGAAATTCAAAATTTCCGACATTAAATAGCTGCAGATTTGAGACCAATCATGCTGTCTGAAATGAGATTGTTTATTATTGTTTTGTAAGAATTTTATTAATATCAATGAATAAAAATATTTTGTAACAATTAAAGTTCATGGAGCAAAAGTACCTTTGAGTATAGCTTGATCTAGGATTTTTCCATTCATTGCGTTTTCGAGTTGTGCTTTCGAAGAACCTTTTTTCAGATCTAATTTTGTCTTAAGTGCAAATAGTTTGAAGATATAGGTATGTCTTTTATCAGGAGGGGCAGGACCTCCATAGCCAATTTCATCAAAATCCGTTTTGCCTTCAATTGAACCAGAAGGTAATGAACCTTCAGAAATTTCCAAGATTGTGGGATCAATATTCCATATCACCCAATGAACCCAAACCTTCCCAACAGCTTTCATTGCATCTGGATCTTCCATAATTAGAGCAAGTGATTTAGTACCTGAGGGAACTCCTCGAATCTTAATGGGAGGACTGACATTATCATTTTTGTATCCATATTTTTTTGGAATTTCTTCTCCAGTTGAAAAAGCTGAACTTTCAATAGTTAATTCTTGCATTGGATTATCTTGTTTTTTGTTAAAGTTA
The DNA here is from genome assembly GCA_032128215.1 of Nitrososphaerota archaeon. Taxonomy (GTDB): domain Archaea; phylum Thermoproteota; class Nitrososphaeria; order Nitrososphaerales; family Nitrosopumilaceae; genus CSP1-1. The sequence continues at coordinate 1,234 of JAQBHA010000070.1, forward strand.
AATTTTACTAGGATTCTAAAACAACTCGATCATTAGATAATGACATAATTGAACCACCCGATCTCTTGACTTTATCTTTCAATTCTTTATCAAGTGTTCCAATAATTCCCCCATGAAGTTTTACATGATCAATTAATGCTGTATCAGCATATTCGCCAGTAATAGATATTTTTTTAAGATTTTTAGTAAAATCTAATGTCGCCAAAACTAGTTTTTGTTTTTTATCATTGGAGCAAAGTTTTTGAAGTTCATTAATAACTACTTCTGGTACTACAAATTGAATTTGTCCAACATCAGTTTCTAGGCTTGAAATATTTTTTATTCGTTTAGTAGCAATGTGTATTAAGAAATTAGTATCACAAATAACTTCAACCAACTACACCTGCTCCAATTAGTCTCCATCTTTCTGCAATACGTCTACTAATTGCTATATTACCACCTTCAAAAACACATACCGGTCTGTTAAATTGAATTTCTATATTATTTAATTTCACTTTGGTAACTTTGGAAAGAACAGGTGCAGTTCCAATATTTACTCGTAGTGATTCTCCCATCTGGATTGGTAAAATCTTAGTTCCATCACTTGTTCCAACAGCAGAATCAAACAAATTAACGTCCACGTTTACAGTCAAACAATTTTCTGGAAGAGTGTTGGGTTTGCCTATTACTGAACCGATAAATGAGTCACTTCTTGTAAGAGATGGATCAAGTTTTGTTCCTATTGCGACCAGTCCTCCGGGTTTAACTACATCAACTTTACCAGATCCAGTACCTAACGATACGATTTCTGTTTGAATTGATTCATAGGATTTTTTTTTCTCATTAAATATACCTGGTTTGATTTCGATCTCGTCACCTATTTTGAAAGTACCTTGGGTAAGACTACCTCCTATTACACCACCCTTGATATCTTTAATTTTTGCTCCTGGTTTGTTGACATCAAATGATCTTAAAACATGCATTACACCATTTTTTGATTCGTCACGTTTTGGAGTTTCTATTGTATTTTCAATGGCTCCAATAAGGGCATCGATGTTAAGACCAGATTGAGCTGAAACTGGAATTATTGGAGATGTTGCAGCATGTGTTCCTTTGACAAATTTTGCAATGTCATTATAGTTTGAAATAGCTTCATTATACGATATTAAATCAACTTTATTCTGAACTACTACAATCTGTTTAATTCCTAAAGTTTCTAACGCAAGAAGATGTTCTCTTGTTTGTGGTTTTGGTACTTGCTCATTTGCAGCAACAACCAAAATTGCTCCATCCATAATGGCTGAACCAGATAGCATATTTGCCATCAGGCTTTCGTGTCCTGGACTATCCACAAAACTTACCACTCTAGATAATTCGCTTTCATTTCCACAGTTTGGACATTTTGGAGTAGTTGAATATCCTAATGGAGGTTCACAGTTCTTACATTTGTAAAAAGCAGCGTCAGAATAACCAACCCGTATGGTAATGCCTCTTTTGAGTTCTTGACTATGGACACTTGTCCAAATTCCAGTAAGGGCTTGAATTAAAGATGTTTTTCCATGATCAACATGACCTGCGGTTCCAATATTTACACAAGGTTGGTATCCATATTTTTTTACATACCATTCAGGAAGTGTTTCACGCCAGTGCAATAGTAGAAATGAAAAATAGTGTTATGTTAATCTATGCCTTTTTTGTTTCGCCTTTTACTTCTTTCTTTGCTGAATCATCTTTTTTTGGTGCTTCTTTAGCTGATTCATCTTTTTTTGGTGCTTCTTTAGCTGAATCTATTTTGTCATCTGTTTCTGGTGTTTTTTCAATTTTTATTTCACCATCAAATCTACAGTTTATCTGATAGATTTCTTCAGAAATAGTGTTTCCCCTTACAAGTTTACGAACTCTTTCTCCTTTTTCAGCATTATTCAATCCCACTCCTCGTGATAATAAAACATACTTTCTTGCGCCACCGTGAATATCAGCACGCATTGGAACTCCTGATTTATCGCTACCTCCAGTAATTTTTATTTTTCCACTTAATCCTACAGTAGTAGCATCAACGTCATTACCAATGTTTAAACCAACGAAGGGGTTAGCATCACTTTCTTTGAGCTCTTTTGTAATAGATTTTCCTTTCATATCGGATATCGTCAGTTTGAAATTAGCCAACTACTCAAAAAAAAAATGATCTCCTAATTAACCTTTGGACAAAATATTTCTCTAAAAATCTTTAATTGAATCACGGCCTAGTCATTGTATGGATGAGGAGATAAAATGCCCTAAGTGTGATAGCAAAATGATTGCTATGCAATCTTGCCACATGTTTTGCACAAATTGTGGATCTCATCTTGATTGTTCTGATAAGGGTAGTTTTTGGTAATTAAAATCCCGGTCTATCAGGAATATAGTCAGCTGCCATATTTACAGCGTTTTCTTTCATGATTTCTATGTATGTGTCGTAAGGAGCCTCAAAACCACAATGTGAACATTTGACATTTTCAATATCATCTGAGAGAACAGCAACTTTTTCACATTTCGGACATCGTGCATCCATGAATATGTTAATTCATCAAACTATATAACGCTAGATGAAAAAATCGATTTGCGCGGAGTTAGTCCAGACTGGTAGGACGTCAGCTTCCCAAGCTGAAGGTCGCGTGTTCAAATCCCGCACTCCGCATTGTGTTAAGGTTAAAATATTCAAAATTAGAATTAGTGAAAAGACATGATAAAAAAACTTGAACTTAAGGTAAATGAAAAAGGAGAAATAACATCTCCAACATATCACGAAATAGTTTCGAAAATAAATGAATTAATTGAAAAAAGAAACTATGAAGAAGATTTAAGATAGAAATTAAAGAGAAACAAAAGCGTCTATAATGTTCTTACCATCTTTACTCATTTCTGGATGAAATTGTGTTCCAAATATGTTAAGTTTAATATGTTGAATTATTTCAAACATACAGTTTTTTGATTGGGCAATATCAATTAATGAACTACCTAGACGTGAAATTTTATAATTATGACTCTCAAAAACCCTTATTTTTCCCTTACAAAGAGGATTTTTCTGTAGTATAGAAATCTCTTGTTCACCTTTTTCGAGTATATCCATTTTCTTTATTGTGCCCCCTAGAGTTAATGCTAGTATCTCAGAACCATAACAAATTCCAAGTAGGTTTTTTTTTTCTGAAACAGCATGTTGAATAATTTTTGAATTTAATGAATTCATCTCTTTAATATTTTCACGTCGCCCTGAGAGAATAAATGAGTTAAATTCATTGATTTTAGAGAGTTTAACTTGGTTATGTTTAAGATTTGTAAATTTAATTTTTTTCTCGGACAGAAAATCTGTCAAATTTTTAGTATATACTGAACCATTATCCACAACTAACAGCAATTTATTTGCCAATCTCAATTGAGATATAATGCATCTCAGGGATACTTTCTACAACTACTATTGTTCCAAGATTAATTACGTTGTCTTCTTCCCACACGAATACTCGTTCTGTTTGAGGTTTAACAAATTCCTCAATAAATTTAGAAATTAACTTCTCAGTATCTTCAAGATCGGATTGTGTAAAGAATGCAATGCTTCCTTCGTTAAATGATAGAGGGATTTGAATACTAGATGGACTTAACAGTTGAAGCTCTGCTTCTTCAATAAATGATTTAATTTTTTCCATTCTTGCTCCTCTATCAAATTCTAGAGAAAATTCTCCATTAGAGGTAGTGGAAGATACGCCAGAGAGTTTTTGAAGATATGCTTCAAAGGCTTTTTGCTGGGTTGCACCTAAACCAACATAGTATTCACCGGTAAATGCAGCACCAACTGCTGCGATAGTACCTAATTGAGCAACAACCCCCCCTGCACCTGCTGTATAAACATGAATAAAGTAAAAATCAGTGGCACAAATTTCTTGCCTTTTGCACCAACATTCTGATCCAACATGCCTGTAATCATTCCGTAAACTAATTCACCACTAAGCTGAAATCTAGATGGAACAAGTCCTTTGCCTCGAAATGCTAGCATAAAGTAAAACACTATAAACACGCCAACAAGTAGCATAAAAAGGGAAGAGTTAGTAATGCTAGTGTCGTAGCCAAAAATCT
>JAQBHA010000071.1:0-12024 GCA_032128215.1 Nitrososphaerota archaeon
AAATCTTTAAAGAAGACGGTAAAATCGTTATTGGGGTTTATTTGGTTTTAGACAATGTTGAAAAATTTACCCAGGAAGTTATGCATTATTCCATAGGACAGATAACTGAAATGAGTGAGAAAACCTATCAATATATCACTAAGAGATTTTAAAAATCAAATGTTCATTCTGTTGAAATTTTTGAGTAAAAATGATGAGATTAAGAGAGAATAAAGGTAAAAAGAAATGAGATCGTAAGACGACGCGTGTTCAAAATATTGCCCACTATCTTCATATAGTATTTTTATAAAATTTCAGGCATGGCAGATTTAGAAAAACATTCAACTAAGGGTCAATGTTACTATTGTGGGAAGAGTTTTCACTCTAGAGAAGAAGTAAACCTACATTTGAAAAATTCTCATTCAACAACTAGGGGAAAGAATTCCGTTATAGATGCTGTAAAGTCAAATCCTGAAACACCACACTATGTGGTAAATTTCTTGGAAACGTCTCAAAATTACTGCGTTTGTTTGGTAGATATTGTAAATTCCACAAAAATATCAGCCTCCCTTAACCAGCAAAAACTATCAAAATATTATGAGATTTTCTTAAATTCTATGGCACAGATTGTTGAGAAATATGGGGGATTTGTCATTAAAAATATTGGGGATAGTCTTCTGTTTTATTTTCCAGATTCCTCTGAATTATCTATGAATTATGACTTTAAGAATTGTTTAGAATGTTGTTTGAAAATGACTGAAGAACATGAAAGCATAAATGATATTCTTAAAAAACAAAAATTACCATCTCTAGACTATCGTATAAGTGCAGATTATGGTGAAGTTAGTATTATGGAGACTAATAATTCATCAGCAATAGATGTTTTTGGAACTCCTGTTAACATGTGTACGAAGATTAATCATGTTGCAGAAAAAAACGCTATAGTCATTGGCAGTGATATGTATAGAACCGTGAAAAAAATTCATAATTATCAATACCAAATGATTAATTCCTGTTCTGTAGGGATGAAGTACGTGTATCCCGTTTATTCGGTATCAAGAAAAAACTAGATTATTCTAGAAAATATCTATAGATGATTAATATAGCAAGTCCTAGACCTAGATAGAGCATTACTTTACGATTCATCCATCCAGTTATCCCCTTGTAATTGGAATCAAACGGATTAAACTTGGCCATAATCTACATTTCTTAGTACTCTGTACCTTATTGATACCTTCTTTTTCTTCAAATTCTAAATAGAAGGATTGTGTTTTCCAATAAAACATTGTTCACAAATTGAACTGCCTAATCGCTTTGTTGCAAACTCAATTTGTTTGGGATTAAGTCTTCCATGTTGGATTACATTTAGAAGCTCTTCTTTATCGATAGAGTCAAACTCTTCATGACAATCACATTCTGTGCATTAGCATCTAAGTATGTCCAATATCACATCTTTGAAAATCAATTAATAACTATTTTTTGCGGATAGTTTTTGCTATGAAATTAAGTTCCTTTGAAATAGTATGATCGTGTCTATCTGAAACTAAATACAAGGAATTAGTCCACCAGTCACGAACGGTCAAATTTTAATCCCTCCAAAAAGCAGTATCAAAAGCATCATAGTTGTCTCCAACTTAATCAATATCACAATATGTGGCCAGAGAGATATACCTATTATGGAGCTGCTAGTCTAGATTTTACTGTATGCGTCCTCAATTATTAGAATTAAAAAAACTTGGTATTTCTCAAATATCGTAAAATGGTACTTCATCTAGCGTGGGATTTGGAGAAAATTTGGGGGTTTAGCTATCACACCTAACGAAAAAACATCATACAAGTCAAGCTGAGCTACCAGGGGGATTTGATGCATGGCTGCATTAATCAGGAATAAAGGTTAAACCCCCCCTCTAAACACGGCCTTTTGAAAAAATCGGATTCTTCGTAGAACATAGTTCATAGTATGGGGGTTTAGCTTTTGAGAACAATACTAAATCCGTATAATACTGTTACAAATTTACGCCAATATCATTTTCAAGTGGTATTGCCACCCCAAAAATTGCTAGATTAATTACAATCCCAATTACAAAAAGCACTATACCTAGGTAAAGACAGTTTTTAGCTTTTCTTGGATCATCTCTTCTTAAGACAAAAAATGCTATGATTCCCCCTATCAAACCAAGTAAGATAGGCAATAAAAACCACAAATTGCTTTTTTTTCTTTCAAAATTCATTCATGAATCACGATTTGCTTTCACAAACCTGTCAGCATCAATAAATTTTTCTAAAAATTCAATTTTGAGATATGTCAGATTTTTTTCGTATCTGGTTAATCTCGATTTCTACTGTTTCCAATGGATCATCGACATGATTTCTTCTAATGGAAAACATTTTTGGTCTATCAAAGTCATCGGTGCAGTCAGGACAAGCATAGACTAGAATACGGTGTTCATTAGGAGCTTTTGGATTTGATAATCTAGGATAGTATACCAATCTGGCTCCACAATCAACACAATATCTATTGGCCCTCCTAGTTCTGACCAATGTAAACCTCCTGCATTATTCCTAATCTGCGATCAGATATTAGATCTACACTGTCTAATCCAGTAAACCAAATGGTTCTAACATTCTATATTTCATAATTCGAATTTAGAAACAATGAAATGCGCCGCCCGTCAGACTCGAACTGACGACCAACGGATTAACAGTCCGACGCTCTACCACGCTGAGCTAGGGCGGCAACAGGTTTGTACCTTGGCAATAGCGATTTAATCCTTACTAAGTATATTTTAAACAGAAAACGTGTTATGAGTTAAATTTTACAAAAAATTCTCGAATTTCTTCGGTAAAATTTTCAACCAAACCAACAATTTCCATATGTTCATCAGGGGTAGGTTCTCGTCGATGATATACTTGAAAGGCGCTCAATGCAGAACCTACCATCTCACCTACGAAAAACCCACATAAAAAATCTCCAATATTTTCACATTTCCAAACATCACCAATTCTTGGGGATGCACCTGCATTTTTGTAAAGCTCTAAGGTATCTTTAATCAGCTTATTAGTCTGAAATTTGAATTCAATGTCAAGTGGCATAAAGATTCAGATAATGTAGAGAAAATAAATGATTATTTTTCAATACCCTTTGCTTTAGAATTGATATATATCCCATCAAGAAAAACTCTGTGATCCTTATTTTTGATTTTGGTTTTTTGCGCAATTTCTGCTGCACTCTGACTTACTTCAGATAAAACTGGACCAGTTAAAGTAATGTCATCTCCCTTGACTATAACCTTGGTTTGGCCATGAATTCTTGCTATTCTAGGTGCTCGCTCACCCTGAAAGTTTTCAATAATAACTTCAGCGCCTTTAGTTTTTACAGTAATAGGAAAGTGGGCATAAACTACTTTCATTTTAATTGTATAGCCATTAATTACTCCCTCACAAAGAGTTCGGATCAGAGATTGCGCTGTATTTAAAATGGCATACTCTTTTTTTCTATTTCCGCTAGTCTTAATTGAAATATTTTTGTCTTTTATCTCTAGGGAAACAGGAATTTTTCTAAAATTTTTAAATGTTTTACCCAATGGTCCAGATACGGCAAGCATGTTCTTCTTTAGAGTAACCGTAACTTTGTCAGGTATGTCTATTGACGTTTCAAAATTTTCAGATTGATTAGTAGACATACCCTATCAAAAATCCTCCAATTCCTTTGTTGGCAGCATCATGATGAGACATCACACCTTGACTTGTAGTAACTAAAAGCATACCTCTGGTGTAGGACGGCAGATACTGTTGTTCCCATTCCGAATATTCAGTTTTTTTCACTTTAAACCTGGGAGTAATTGCACCACATTTTGTAATTTTTGCTAAAAGGTTAATTTTGAATTTACCTCCTCGTTTATCGTCAATATGTTCAAATTTTCCAATGTATCCTTCCTTTTCTAATGTAGTCAGAACCTTAGTTGCTAATTTTGAAGTTGGGAGAACAATACATTCATCTTTCCGTCTGGCTTCTGTGTTGTACAAGGTTACGAATAAATTTGCTAAAATATTAGTTGCTGGCATTTCCTATCATACTCACATATTTTTTTTAAATCCCAAGGATAAAGCTACCTCTCTAAAACACCTTCTGCAAAGAAATAGGTCGTATTTTTGAATAACTGCTGTATAATCTCCACATCGCTTACACCAACGAGAGCCTTTTCCAACTGTATGTTTTTTTCTACCTGTATATTCATAAGATCTGTCTTTAGCCATTACACCATCTTTGCTCCAAATTCACGGGTTAGAAATTCCTGAGCTTGGTCAGATGTAATTTTATGAGATTTTCCAATTTTGGCTTTATGTTTACTTCGAAATCTAATATTAAATCCTGGTCTTGAAAGTGATACTGCTACATCAAGGCCAAGGATTCCTATTTTTGGATCATATTTAACACCTGGAATATCAATATGTTCTAAAATTCCAAACGATACGTTTCCAAAATCATCAAAAGAAGAGGCTTTGATTTGATTTCCTTTTGCATCTAAAAGTCGTTTGAGAAGCGACGTTGCGTCACTTCCCCTACTCGTTACTGCTACTCCAATTGGCTCTCCTTTTCTCACACCCCAATCTCTCTGAGTAGCTTTTGCATTTCTTCCACATGATTTTTTTCCAGAAATTTGATCTAATGCTTTTTTCCCAATTTCTATTGCATCTCCAGATTTTCCAACACCCATATTGAGGACAACCTTTTCAAGTCTGATTTCTTTCATTTTATTTTGAGTTTGCTGAGCCATTTTTATCAATTAATTTGAATAATCGGTTTATCTTTTCCGACTACCATAACAAGAGTTGTAGGGATTTCAATTTTTCGTTCACCTAATGCAATCAATACACGCTTTGGCAAAACAAATGTCCCGTCTTTGATATCTTCAACAGAACCTATTTGTCCTGTGTTTACTCCACGTGTCACTATAACATGTGAGCCTTTTTCTAATTTTATAACTTCAAGAATTTTTTGTTCTGGCACCTGTATTAAACACGAATCTCCTACATTTACTGCAGTATCAGAAATAAATGAACGGCCATCATGAAATCCAATTTGAGTTTTTCCATTTCTAATTGTAGTTTTACTTGTGACTTTGACTAATTTTTTCGATTTTTCAGAATCATTAATTTTAAGGGGTTTAAGTACATGACCATGTTGCGGAACAAGACGATAAGTATCTGAAACTCCTTCTAATTCAATTACATCCATTAGACCTATTCCATGATGAAGGGATTTTCGTTTGATGCCATCAACAGTTACTTTGCCAACATAAATGGTAGATTTTGCTTCTCGCAATGTTGTTACAAGTTTTAAAGTATCCCGTAAAAGCACTGCAGTTGGTATCGAGTTTTTCTTAGGATGTGGACCGGGTTTAACAGTAACTACGAATCGTTTATCTTTTCTAGTAATTCCCCAGAAAGTTGGAGCCATTTGCCGTTTTAGTTTTTTGCTACCAGATATGCTTACCATTTCTAATCGCTAGCCTCCTTAGTTTTTAATTTATTTGGTTTTTCTGATTTAGTCTCTTTTGGTTTTTCTGATTTAGTCTCTTTTGGTTTTTCTGATTTAGTCTCTTTTGGTGTAGATTTAGGTTTGTGACCTTCTAATTTACTTTTACGCCAATGATCATCGGTGTTAAGTCCAGTTACTAAGATATTTGAAGAAGGAATGTAAACGTCAATTTTTTCTCCTTTAAGTTTCTCCTTTTTAATTCCCTCTATAGCTACACCGTTTTTTTCAGTAGAAATTTTTGTCACTTTACCATCAATGCCCTTGTATTCACCACGAATTATTCTAACCGTATCATCAATGTTTATTCTAATACTTCGCTTTCCATATTTTTTTCTTAGTTCTTTTGAAAGAGCACCTGAAATTTGTTTACTCTTTATAGCAAACGTTGCTCTAAAGATTTGTTGATTTCTCATTTTTGTCGGCTTCAATCATACCACCATCGATGCAAGACTAGCTACTCTTGGCCATTTTTCAGATGCTTCAGCTGCCACAGGTCCTTTGATATCAGTGCCTTTAATTTCTCCTTCTGGAGTTACAAGAACTCCGGCATTATCCTCAAAAGATACTCTTACACCGTTTAATCTACGAATAGGATATTTTTGTCTAATCACTACTGCACCATAAACTTGTTTTCTTAATTCTGCAGGGCCTTTTTTTACTACCACATTTACAAAGTCGCCAACTGCAGCTGCAGGTAATCTCGATGAACGTGTTTTCAATTTTTGTACCATAACTATTTCTAATATTTTTGCACCAGTATTGTCTGCACAATTAATTCGAGCGCCTACAGGTAAAACGCGAGTAACATAAGGCCTAAACTCCTGAACTCCTTTTGCCTTTCCACGACTTCTACCTTGTGACATTACTTTCTAACCTCCACTACAACAAAAGAAACAGATTTTGATACAGGTCTACATTCAGCAGTTACAACTGAATCACCTTCTTTAACATTAATGCATGATGGGATATGAGCATGAATTGTGCTTTTACTTCGAGCATATCGTTTGAATTTACTAAAATAAAGAGGAGATTCTTTTTGCAATACAATTGTATTTTTTGCTTTTGCACTAACAACTTTTCCCTCAAATAAAGCTCCTCGTATACTAAGAGAACCATGGAATGGGCAGTGTTTATCAGTACATTCTTCTGTTGGAGGATCAACTGGGATGCCGATATTTCTTGTCATATTTTTGTCACCAGTCTATCAAATGAGCGTTTTTCAAGTAAAGAACCGTAAAGTGTTATTTCTTTTTCCTCTACATAGAACTTCCAGGTATTGTGTTTTTTAGGTATCATTTTGAATCCATTCTTCGTGTTTAATATTAACATTGATTTTGTTTCATCAACAATAGTACCATTAAAACCTACAATCTGAGGATTAGGAGAACTACAAATTTCTGTCTTTAACCCCACCATTTCATGGATTGGTAAATTTTCAGAGGTTATCATTTCTTCTTCATCTCATTTAATCTAGTCATGATTCGTGCAATATCTCTTCTTAGCGGTTTTATCTTACCGCTTTCCTTACGAAGGGTTCCTTTTGCAGAATCCACTCTAAGTTTTGTAAGATTTGAACGTAATTGTTGTAATCTATCATTAAGATCATTTTCGTTTAGCTCGCGTACAGTTTTCATTTTTATTCTTGTCATGCTTTGAAGCTCTCCTCTTCTTCTTCTAAAGTTTCAAGAGTTGCAATTTTCTTTGCTTCAAGTTCGATTTGTTCGCTTTCAGTTCTTGCCTTTGTTTCAGCTGCAGTCTCTATTTTTATTGCAGAGACGGGTTTATCTGCAGTCACCTTAACTGCTATTTCCTCTTTTTGTGTTGGTTTAGATTTTTTAGATTTGTCTCTAAATTCAAATTCAGGAACAATCTTTTCTTTGATTGCGATTCTAATTCTAATTCCAATTAGACCCATAGGAGTTTTCACGTGAGCAATATCCTCAGCCACAATAACTTCTGCATGATGTCCAGCTCTTGGCAAAATACCAACTGAATGTTTTTCAAAGGCAGAACGATCACCTCGGAGTTTGCCAGAAATTGTAATTTGAACCCCCAATGCACCATTTTCCATAATTTGTTGGAGGGTCCACATAGTTGCTCGTCTGAATGCAGTACCTCGCTCAATATGAGAAGCTAATCTATTACACATCACATTGGGAGATAGTTCAGGCTTGGGAATTTCAACTACAGAGATTTGAGGATTTTTTAAACCAAATTTTGTGCCGAGTACTTCAGTTAACTCTCTGATACCGCTTCCTTTACGTCCGATTACAATTCCTGGTCGTGTAACATGTAAGGCAATACGTGTTCCTACCGGTGTTTTTGAAATTTCAACAGCAGAAAATCCTGCATCTTTAATCTTCTCTCGCAAATAATCTTTGAGTAACATCATGTTATAATTATCTTTGAGAACATTTTTTACAGATGACAATTCTAAGCCTCCTGAGCTACAAGTTCAACATGAGTTAAGACATTATTTTTTGGTGTTGCTCTGCCCTGGGCTCTTGGGATGAATCTTTTTATTAAAACTCCTTTGTGAACTGTTGCGTTAATAATTTTGAGTCTATCTAAATCCATTCCCTTGTACTCGGCATTAGATTCTAAATTATCAAGCAGTTTAAGAAATTCAGTGGCAGACTTTTGGGGATATCGTCCAGACATCACTCCTGGATCAGATTTATGGCCTACTTGGTTTTTGTATCTTCTAAATGGAACTGCTCGTTTCATTGATATTACAGATTGCAGATAATCCCTTGCTTTTTCTAGAGAGAGTCCTTTAATTGCTACTGCAATTTCGCGAGCATGTTTATGTGAAATTTGTTTTTCCCGTAAAGAGGCTCTAACATGTCTAGTCGGATCAAAATTTTGAAAAGCGTACTTGAATTTACCCATTATTAATCACTTTAATGGAACGTATAGACTTGATCTAGATGCACCTACGCCTGGAGCACCATGAGAGACTCTCTTATTTGTAATAACATATTCTCCTAGATAATGACTAATCATTTCTGGAGAAATATTGACAGTCTTAAACTCTTTTCCTGAGAAAACATTTACTTGTACTCCAACCATGTAAGGTAAAATTATCAAATCCCTAATGTGAGTTCTAACTGGATTCTTTAGTTTGCCAGCCTTTGCTAATTTTATCTCTTCAATTAATGTTCTTTTACCATCTGTAATTCCTCGAGTAAGGGATCTTCTAGCGCGTGCAGGAAATAACTGAAAAAGTTTTTCCATAGGAATTTTCTCTAATTCTGTTAAACTCATTCCTTGATAATCAAATTTTTTAACCATTTTTTTTCACCTTAGTTGTAAATAGAAAGAGTTTCAGGACCATATTATAGCATTCCTATCTTTGTTGCCAAATCTCGTGCTTTGTCAATTGATTCAAATTTAACAAATGCCTTTTTACCGTAAATCGTTTTTGCTGTATTGACATCAAGTACAGTTTCATTATATAATATTTTAACGGCTTGAACGATTTTTGGTTTTGCAGCATCAGATGCTACAATGAAACAAATTTTTTGTTCATTTTCTACCATAGCAAATGTTTTTTCAGTAATGTATGGTTTTAAGATAATTTTTGAGGCCTCGTCAATATTCATTTTAATTTCACCATTAGTTCTAAGTGTGGAGACTTAATTTTAGAAATTTCATCTATGGCACTTTTAGAATAAACTGTCAATCGTATTGGAACTGCTCCAGGAGCTAGATCTAAAACGCTGAGGTTTTTTACTGAACACACCTCAACTCCTGGAAATGAACCACATGCTTTCGAGAGATTTGTGGAATCCTTTGTTACAAACAATATACTTTTGCCTATTTTAGAGGCTCTTCCCCTCAACGCAGATTTTCCACTTCGAGCTTTTCTTGCCAGAAGTCGATTAATGTCGGGTGTTAAGTTCAATGCCTCAAAAATTTTTTTCATTTCACTTGCCTTTGTAACTTTTTCAATGTCATCTGAAATGACTAAAGGAAATGATGCTATTTTTTCCAGTATGTGACCACGTGATTCAATGATTTGTTTTGATGAGGTAGCAGCTATTGCAGAACAAAGTGCCAATTTATTTTCTTTTTTATTTAGTTTTTTGAAAATAACTTTTTCAGAAGTTGGAGGATGTGCTTGTCGTCCACCTCTTGTTGATGCTACACCGCCTCCTTGACCCTGACGTCCCCCTCCTCCACCTCGCATTCTGGCGATTCTAGCAGAACCATGACCTGTTGGAGGATCATTGGATCTTGCAACTACGTCCATTCCTGCTGTTGGATGTCGTCCTTGTTTTTGAAATTTATGTGAGTTAAGATATACTACTGCTTTTTGAATAAGATCTTTTCTGTATGGAGTAGAAAATACACTAGGTAATTCAATTTCATTTTCTTTTAAACCACTAATTGTTAATGTTTGAACTTTCATTATAAAACGACCTCTAGTATATTCGGTTTTAAAATTTTAGAAGGCACGTTACGAATTTGCGTTCTTAATTTAATCAGACGTCTATATGTTCCTGGAACTGAACCTTTTACAATAACAAAATCTCCATTGACCAATCCAAAATGTTTGAAACCGCCTTCCGGGTTAATTTTTATTTCATTTTTTTCAGTGTTACTCATAATCATAATTCTTTTGTTATATTCAGTTCTTTGATGAAATCCTCGTTGTCCTGCCCTTGGAACAGTATACATTATACTTGAAGGGGAAATTGGACCTAGTGAACCAACTTCTCTGACACTCTTTCGTGATTTGTGTTGTTTCTTTTTAACACCCCATCTGGTGATAGGGCCTTCCCATCCTTTTCCCTTAGTTATTGCAGCTGCATCAACACTGACACCAGTCTCAAAGACTTGATCAATTTTCATTTCTTTTCCTAGAAAACTTTTTACAAATTCAAATTGCTTTTTAATGTCACCGCCTTTTACAGCAGCCTCAAAAATATAGGGTTTCTTTTGATCCAGATTGGCGGTTGGCGTAATTCCTACTATTGCATAAATCTCTTGAATGTTATCAAGATGATTTTCAACTTTTTCTAAATTGCTTCCCTCAGTTTTTAATCTTAATATTCTGGAAAAATGTTTTGGTAAATCTTTTGCATAAATATCAAAAACAGCTTGTAGACCATAATGATCTTTTGAGTATCCACGTATTCCAACTACAAATAACGGAGGGGTCACAATAACAGTTCCAAGACTAACAAGCTGTTTGCCAGCGTTTGGGGTTTTATCTCGATCATCTATAGTAACAAGTTGAACACAGCCAGCCTTGAAACCTGCATGTGCTAATAATTTTGGCTCCTCCGGATTTATTTGAGGCCAAGAACGTATTCTAGCTTCAAAACTTTTAGCTCTACCTCTAGGGAGATATGCAAGACTGCCTCTACGTGGCTGACTACGTTTTCTATGACCCATGGATAAACGAAAAAAGTCGTTAACCCCATTATATACCTACTAAAGATTTCAAAGTTTATCTTAAAATTTTATAAAAATAATCATTAAGGTCTTAAGAAATTTCCTAATATAGAAAAAATTGTAATAGAACCAACAGCAATACCCACTAGACCTATAATTATTGCAAAAAGAAGAAATTTTTTTTGGGTAATCATGTATATCAGATAATTTGTGATATTAATTTTAATGTGTTTGAAACATGTTAAGAATTGAAAGAACACCAATTAATGCTTCTTCAAGGCGGACTGTTTCTGTAGCCTGGTTAGGAAAAAAGTTCAAAATTTTAGAATTTTGAATCTCATAAATTTTGCCGCCTAAAATTTCATGTAGCCCTCTTTCGGGGGAACCAAAAACGACTAGAATGGGTTTTTTATTTTCTGAAAGCTTTTTTGAAAATTCTTGTGACATTATTTTCCCTTTTCTGGATGTTAGAATAATTTGACCGTCCCATGTAGAAAGTAATGAAAAAAGACTTCCTCTTTCTTTTACTTTATATCCCCAATAATCTTTGAGGTTATATTTTGAAATTTCTTTTGCTGATAAGTCTGGATATTCAGATTTAAACTGCACTGTAATACGTTGGCCAATATCTGCTTTGCCAAAATATGTAATAAGATTTTTTATGCCCACATCGACAAATTTTTTCCCTTTTACTGAAACAACAATTCCTTCTCTAACATTATCAATTTTGATTCTTCGTGGGTCTACGATATTACTGTGACTTGGAATTTTTAATGGGTATAAAATTCCTGAATATTTTAGTAAATCCATTTTTGGGTATAGATATCTTCTAAAATATTGTGGAGTTTCTAAGTATTTTAAAATTGTCGACATAAGAAGATATGTACATCATCCTGAACACTTTGAAGACTGTACTTTTGGGGCGCGGGGCGCAGTAAAGCTCGATCCACGGCGGGCGCGCCAAACGGATATAATCGCGCCTGATATGTCGCTTGGCGCGGGAACTGCGATAGGCCGCTATGAGATTCTCTGGCCCCTCGGCGAAGGCGGGATGGGAGAAGTGTATGAAGCGAAAGACACGCGGCTGGACCGGATGGTGG
>JAQBHA010000072.1:0-7201 GCA_032128215.1 Nitrososphaerota archaeon
GCCCCACTTTCCATAACAAAGGCAGCAATATGGTTATTAATTGAAAACAATTTTTCAATTTTTTCTAAACAATATTGTTGATAGTTATCAAATGAAAACCCCAGTGGTATTCGATAGCTGTTTGGAACTGGAACCTGTTTGGTAGAAAAAAGTTGTTTTTGGAATTTAGAGAAAAATTCTGGGATGTATCCTATTGACATTGCACCAAAGGTATCACCATGATATCCATTCTCAAGTGTTATAAATTTGGTTTTATTGTGATAACCATGATTTTTCCAATATTGTAATGCAAATTTTAATGCAATTTCCATTGCGGTTGATCCATTGTCAGAATAAAAGACTCGATTCATAGCAGGAGAGATTTTAACAAGTTTCTTAGCAAGAATTTCAGCTGGTTCGTTTGTTAGATTAAAGAGAGAAGAATGTTGGATTTTTTTTGTTTGTCTTATTATTGCGTTGATTAATTCTTTTTTAGAGTGACCCCAAACATTACACCACATACTCCCAACGCCGTCAAGAAGTTTATTGCCTTTAGAATCAATTAGCCATACTCCTTTACCTTTTACGATTTTATCAAAGTAATCCCATTCTTGCATCTGTGTATTTGGATGCCAAACGGAGCTATTTTGTTTCATTTTTTGCATCTATTTTTTTTCAATACTATTAAGCAATTAAAAAAGGTAAACCTTACAGATTAGCAAGGTTAACGTTTCTAAAATCTTAATTAACCCATTTTAGGGGTAAAAATTGATGAGCATAGAATCTGATTTCATCATAGAATGTAAAAATAATGTTTTTTCAGGTCAGGCTTTAACAGATAGCGAAGCAAGTAAACTCCTAAACATTTCAGAGTCAGAGTTAAAATCATTAGCTTATTCTGCTAATCAAATTACAAGAAAATTCCAAGGAAATATAGTAGATGTTGAACAATTATCTAATATTAAGAAAAATTATTGTAGTGAAGACTGTTCTTTTTGTGGACAATCGGCTTTTTTTAATACAAATATTGAAAATTATCAATTACTTCCTAAAGAAGAAGTAGTAATTCAAGCAAAAAAAGCACGTGACGAAGGTGCGCAATCTTATTGTCTAGTTGCAGCTTGGCGAGAACCTACAGATTCAGATTTTAAAAAAGTGTGTAGCATTATTGAGGAAATCAATGACAAAGTAGGAATTAGTATTGAATGCAGTCTTGGTTTTCTTACTACATACCAAGCAAATATGTTAAAACATTTAGGAGTAAAAAGATACAACCATAATTTAGAAACAGCACGATCTAAATTTCCTGAAATTTGTACAACACACACATACCAAGACAGAATAAACACATTAATGATAGCAAGAAATGCGGGTCTTGAACTTTGTACTGGGGGGATAATTGGAATGGGGGAAACACGAGAACAGAGACTAGAATTAATTTTAGATTTAGCAAGATTAAGTCCAGAGGAAATTACAATGAATTTGTTAGTACCAATACCAGGTACTCCATTAGAATTACAAACTCCTCTACCAATGGGGGAAATTCTAAGAGCCTTTGCTGTGATAAGATTTCTTTTACCTAAATCAATAATAAAAATTTCTGGAGGACGAGAAATAAACTTAGACGATGATGGGGAAAAACTTTTGTTAAGTGGGGCAAATGGTATAATTAGTTCTGGGTATTTGACTCTTGGTGGAAATGATATGAAAAAAGACCTCGAAATGATTAAAAAGATAAATCTTGAAGCCTAAGCTGGCTTTTGTCAATTACCAATTAGACAAAATTAAGAAAGCAGATCTTTACCGAGAGATGCAATATGGACATGTTAAAGGACCATACATCAGTATTAGAAATAAGAGCCTCCTTAATTTGTGCTCAAATGACTATCTAGGAATTAATTTTTCAAACAAATTATCTTCGCAAATGCAATCTAGTTCAAGGCTAGTTTCAGGAAATGATTTATCTTTTAAGATTTTAGAAAAAAAACTAGCAAAACACAAGTCACAAGAAGGATCTTTGATTTTCCCAACAGGATACATGGCTAACATTGGAGCAATCTCCTCATTAATTGAAAAAAATGATTTGATAATTAGTGATGAACTAAACCATGCAAGTATTATCGAAGCATGCAAGATTACGGGGGCTAAAGTCTTAATCTACAAACATAATGATATAGATGATTTATCATCGAAATTAAGTCATAGTGGCAAAAGAAAATTTGTAATAACGGAAGGAATTTTTAGCATGGATGGAGATTTTGCAGATCTCAAAAAAATAACCGAAGTGGCTGAAAAGAAAAACGCTATTACAATTTTAGATGATGCACATGGGGATTTTACTGTAGGTAAAGATGGAAAAGGAACTCCAAGTCATTTTGGGGTTGCAAAAAAAATTGATTTGTATGTAAGCAGTCTCAGTAAAGGATTAGGGTCTTTTGGGGGCTATGTGGCTTCACAAAGAAGTATAATAGATCTTCTCATAAATAAATCAAAATCTTTTATCTATACTTCTGCTCTTCCCTCATTTCTTGTGGAACATTCACTAAAAAAATTCAATTCAAACCGAGAAAAACAAAGGGAAAAGCTTTGGAATAATGTTAAAATTCTTTCTTCGGGTTTAAAACAGATTGGATTTAGTTTTAGTTCAACAACTCACATCATCCCAATAATTATAGGAAAAGAAAAAATTGCTCTAGAGTTTGGAAAATATTTATTTAAAAAAGGAATTTATGCACAACCCATAAGATACCCGACAGTACCTCATAACAAAGCAAGAATAAGAATTTCAGTTACTGCATGGCTATCGAAAAATCAAATTGAAAAAACTTTAGATGTTTTTGAATCTGCTGCTAGAAAATTTCAGATGGATTAGTTCATCGAAGAATGTCAAATCCACCAAACATTGGTGAACCCATGAAAAAAGCAATAAACAGTGCTGTGCCCAAAATGATGCCAGCTATGATAAATCGTTTATTCATAATGAAAAATCGATGGAGGCCTGGATAAAAATGAATTGGGTTAAAATGAATGAATTTGGAAGAAGTTTTAATTAAAAAACTAACTGATTGTTCTCATGTCTGAAGTAACCATAGCTGTGGCAGTCTTGGCTGGACTAGGTTCCTTTGTAGCGCCATGCATATTGCCTATGATCCCGGCATTTTTGGCATATATTTCTGGAACCACGATTTCTGAATTTAATCAAAAAAATGGAACTAAAACGCTTGTAGTAAATCGAATGAATATAATTCTGAATACAGTATTTTTTGTATTAGGTTTTTCGATAGTTTTTTCAGCATTAGGAGTAATTATTAACAGTACACTTGGAAGTATATCTAGTGAATTAATTTCTAGTTTTAATCAAATTGGAGGAATTATAATTATTGGATTTGGAGTATTCTTACTATTAACAACTAAATTCAGATCATTAAATATTGAAAAAAAATTCATCCCAAAGAGAGAGAAAGCAAGTTACCCCCTATCATTTTTGTTTGGTTTAGCTTTTGCAGCTGGATGGACACCATGTGTTGGACCAATTTTAGGAACGATTTTAACATTAGCTGCTGCAACACCAGCCGCTTCGTTTAATCTCTTACTAGCTTATTCGTTAGGTCTTGGAATTCCGTTTATTCTAATGGGAGTATTTTTTTCAAGAGCAACTGGAATGATTAGAGCCATGAGTAAGCATCTAAAGTATTATTCAATCATTATTGGAGGCATGATAATAATTTTAGGAGTTTTAGTCTTTACAAACCAGTTAGCGTATATTGCAAACTTTCCGCTTCTAAATGATTTAATACAATTGGGATGAACATTATGAAAAACGAAATCAAAACTGCAATTATATTTGGAATTATAATAGTCACTGGAGTTGCAGGTTTAAGCCTGGCATTTTCATCACTTGAAACAAGTCAGACTCCTATAACAACTGAAGACCAGATACAATCATCATCGGATACACTAGATAAGAGTAATTTTAAAAAAGCTCCTGATTTGGTAGGAATTGCAAATTTCATCAATACCTCCCCAGTGGAACTATCGAATGATATTAAAGGAAAGGTGGTATTATATGATTTTTGGACGTATAGCTGCATAAATTGCATAAGAACTATTCCATACATTACTGCATGGAATGAAAAATATGCTGATGATGGTTTGTTAATTATTGGAGTACATTCTCCTGAATTTGAATTTGAAAAGGATCTTAACAATGTAAAAATGGCAGTTGAAAAAAATGGAATTGCGTATCCAGTAGTTATGGATAATGAGATGAAAACATGGAAGGCATTTGAAAATAGATACTGGCCAAGAAAATACATTGCGGATAGCGAAGGATACATTCGCTATGATCACATTGGAGAGGGGGACTATAAACAGACAGAAAAAGTCATTCAAGAACTTTTAGAAGAGCGTGCAGCTAAATTAGGGCTCAATGTTACAGCCACAGAACCTCTTGTGTCAATTAAACAATTCGAGCATACTAATTTGAGAACACCTGAATTATACTTTGGATACGATTTCGCTACTGGACGAAATCAGTTAGGAAATTCTGAAGGATTTCTTCCAGGAAAAGATGCAGAATATGCAATTCCTAAAGAGTTACAGTTACATAATTACTACCTAGATGGAACATGGAAAAACTTGCAAGGAAGTATGGAGCTTGTTTCTGATGAAGGAATAATTAAACTCCCATACTTTGCAAAGGAAGTAAACATAGTAGCCTCCAATGAAGCCATTCTAAGTATATTCATCGATGGGGAACCAATTACATCAAAATATGCTGGAACGGATGTTGTTTCTGGAGAAGTTCACATAGTAGAGGCAGGATTGTATAATATCATCAAGTCAGATGAAGCTGCCAGACATACTTTAGAGATTTTTGTATCTAATCCAGGTTTTGAGATATACACATTAACCTTTGGTTAAAAATTATTGTATCCCCTGATCAATGTAACTATAGTTACACATACACTAGATACAGAGTAGTTTAAAACAAATTTTTTGAGATTAAATGGTAAAAATTTGGGTTCACTAACAAATAATTGGAGTAAAAATGAAGGTATAGGATTTTCTCAAAAGGTATTTGGTAAAATCAAGCCAGATGCTCCAATTAAAAATAAAATAGAAGATGCTCAAAAAAAATTAGAGCTTCAAATTAGCAAATTAGGGTATATTTCTGAAAAACTACAAAAAAAACATGATATCATATTTCAAAAAATAATTCAGGCTCAAAGATCCAATAATCATTCTTACGCAAAAGCATATGCAATTGAGCTTCAAGAAATTAGAAAAATGAATAACATGGTAAGTAATGCAAAGCTTTCCATGGAACAAATCAACATTAGACTTAACACAGTATCAGAGTTAGGAGATGTAGTAGTGACACTTAGTCCATGTATGTCTGTCATTAAAGGACTAGGAGTTTCTTTGGGAGGAATTATGCCACAAGCAAACTCATCTATGCAAGATCTTTCAAAAATATTAGGAGATGTTTTATCTGGCTCAGCTGTGACCCAACAAGAAACTAGTGTGTTATCACGAGAAGGTAATGCAGATACAGTAGCAATCTTAGAAGAAGCCCAAGCAGTAATTGAAGGACAAACAAAAGAAAACATTCCAGATATTCCTTCTAATCTTCCAGGAGATATCCTATCTGAGAGAAAACAAATTTATTCTATCTAGATTTTTTTTTACTTTTCTGTATTAGAATTTTCTTAATACGAGATATTGTAGGATAACTATATCCACGTCTTCTGTAATTTGCAATCATCATTTTCCAGTTTTTTAGTCGCCATTGAGCTTGCTCTGATGTAATTGAATGAACTTCTTTTTGTACGATACTCTTTCTCCCTACTTTAAGTACCCCAGCATCCTTTGCAGTCCATCTGTTTTTTGCAAATTTCAGTCCTGCAAGTATTTCTTCAAGTGGCATTTCTTTAAAATATTCTTTTAATTGTTTTAGCTGAATGTCATCGGGGGTCTTTGAAGTTATTAATTCAATTTGTTGTTTTACCACAATATTTGTTAATTCACTTTGTTAAAAAATTCATGCTAAATTTGATTTAACAATCACATAGGTTGATACTTCAATTCTTTTAGATCGGGTTAAGAATGCATATTATAATGATAAATGGATAAAGATCGCTAATCGAAGAATTAATTTTTTTGAAGTATAATTAATTGAAGAAATTCATTGTAATTTTATCAATTTTCTATTAAAAATTTGACAGATCTTCCAAAATCAGGATTATGCAAATTTGAGGTCTGTTAACATAATTAATCATCATCTGATAATTTTTTTCAATGATAAATGATGGTAAATCAATTAAGACTGTTTGATCAAAAATTACGCACTAGAATATACAAATCACTCAAAACTAAATAATATTTAATTAGCATCTGGAACTGTCGCCGATATACTACCGTTGTCTGGCCTTAAGTTTCGTTGCTATTTTCAATTTAATCATAATAAGGTAAATTAAATCATCATTAATTTTTTCTCTTTAAAGTAGGATTTTTTAAATAAGATTTAATCTTTGTAATTTTTGTGTTGATAAATGGATGATAGTGAACATAAAAGGTTGGTAAAAGGAATAATAGATCATTTTGAGTCAAGGGGATTAAAAATAATTTCTGCGGCTTTTGACGGATTTGAAAAATGTGAGACTATTGGAAATCATGAGCCTGATGTAATTGCTCAAAAACCTGATGAAGGATTTTATCATATTGGGGAAGCAAAAACATGTGAGCATCTCTCAAGTGATCGTACTAGAGAGCAATTTGAAGATTTTGGGAATACTGTAATGTTAAAAACTGGTGCAACACGAACTTATTTGCCTTTTTGTATAGCAGTTCCTAAAAAATGCATTGATGATCTTAAAAAAAACATTGAAGATTTTGGATTATCCATGAATGAGAACATAGAAACATTAGCTCTATGATTTAGAAAAATACTAAAGTATGAGTTAATGAACTATGGTATATGGTTAGTGTTTTTTATAGTCAAAAGACTGAACAAGTAATAATTAAAATTGAATTGTCCCAATGGAGTAAACTATTACTAGAACAGGGCAACCATGAATATCAAAAACAATTAAATAATTTGAAGGTGTATACTTTAGGAGAAAAAATAAGTACTTAAAAAATGATTTTGATGAATGACAAAGCAGTAAAACTTTTTGAAGGAAATAATTTAGTGTTTATTGCTACAATTATGAAAGATGGC
>JAQBHA010000073.1:0-5600 GCA_032128215.1 Nitrososphaerota archaeon
AATTAAAACAAATTTAGAATAATTGGAGGCATTACCTCAAAAGGGTGTATAGGTTAGGGGCATATACAAATTAGAGGCAATACTTCCTATTTGTTTAGAGTTAATTATATTTAAAAATAATCTTGATATTCAAAGTTGATGTAAGCATTTAAAAAAATTCAGCCAGACACGTTAAGAACACGCCTAAATGAAGAATCATTCAGTTAAAATTGCATGGCAGTGCATTGCAGTGTAGTCCTTCTAATTATATTCAAAAGACACCATATGGCATCATGCAAACATTAGTTGAAGGAAGAAAAATCTATGAAGATGAACAAAAAGAAGCTATTCTTCAAATAATTTCAGACAAGTACTGCAGGGCAATTTTGGATACAACAATGGATAAACCAAAATCTGCTATGGAGATTAGCGCAGAAAGTAAAATACCCATTAGTACTGTCTATAGACGATTACAAAGTCTGCACGATAACAAGCTTTTGGGAATATCAGGCACTATTAGTGATGATGGAAAAAAATACTTCCTATACAGAAGTAGAATAAAGGCTATTTCTTCATCGTTTAATGGAGGATTTGTAGAAATCCAAGTAGTTCCTAATCCAGCTCAGATTAGCCAGGATTAGGAGTTTTATTTTATTTCAAAGGTGATAATCATGTATGAGAATCTAAATTCTGCTTTAAATCATTTAAGCTATCAGAATAATCATATGCAGAAGTATACATCACCAGTAATCATAGTTGAGCCAGAAGCATCAATCCATGATACATTGTTGCAAATGCAGACAAACTTTATTAAAAGAATAGTAGTGGCTTCAAAAAATAAACCTGTGGGATTAGTGACGGAGCGTGATATAAACAAGTTTTTGGAACAAGATAAAACTGCAAAGGCTCTTGATGAAATTCCAGTAAAATATGTTATGAAAAAAGACCCGATTGTAGTTCAGGATGGCATAGATGATCACCTTGAACAGTGTGCAATGAGAATGGAGACATTCAATATAGGTTCTGTGATACTAGTAAATGATTCAGGCTTCCTAATTGGGATAGTTTCTAAAACTGATATCACAAAAGTTTACTCTAAGATTTATGGCGGACAATACAAAGTTAAAAACTATATGACAAAAAAATTGATTACATGTAGAAAAACTGATTCTCTAAGATATGCACTAAACATGATTAATAAAAATAATATTTCTCGATTAATTGTAACTGATAATAAAGGGACCCCTGAGGGTATAATTTCAACAAATAATTTTCTCACACATAGTGATTATTTTTCAAAAGGAGGGACAAGAACCAGGGATTATCTTCTTCCTTTAAAATCCCAAAATCTACAGATAAAAGATTTGTTAACTGAGGATTTGCTAACCATTGAAGAAGGGGAAGATTTAGCAAAAGCTGCAACGCTGATGATCAAAAATAAGGTAGGTGGGATTCCGGTAGTAGATAGTAACAAAAACCTTGTAGGAATAATTGATAAGTCGGATATTGTAAGGGCTTTTAATCACGTAAAGACTGACAAAGAACTATCACAAAAATACGGTGATCTATATTGAGTACTATAGATATTCTAAATGAACCAGTTTCAAAGTATACTGATCACCACATGACAACTATTGAGAGTCATTTCAAGGTAAGTGATGCTGCAAAAGTCATGATAGATTCTAAAGTTGAAAGCATTTTGGTATTTGAAGATGGTAGTATAGTTGGTATAGTTACTATGAAAGATATTTTTCGTGATGTTGTTGCAAAAGGAAAAGATCCAACCAAAGTAACGCTAAAGGAAATTGTCCATAAATCAATTATTAAGATTAACAAGGATGAAAAAGTTAAAGATGCAATTGATTTGATGAATAAAAACGATATTCGAAGACTAATAGTGACTAACGAGGAAAGACCAATTGGAATTATTTCTCAAAAGGCAGTTATTGGAAATCTAGGAAAATTATCTATATCATTACCTGAACTTGAAATTCCTAACAAAATAAGATGTCCTTACTGCTCATCACTGTATGATGATAAAAAAATGCTCTCACGCCATATTGATGATATTCATATTGGAAAAGGTCTCTTAGAGGGAAATCTTAGTCAAGCAGAAGTTAGGTTCAATTAAGAGTAAAACTAATTCTAGAATACATGAGGATTTCTAGTTTACGTCGGAAAAAACATCCCCCAAAAAAAGAAAAAACTCGTAGTATTACTTACAGACTACCAGATAACCTTGTCTCAGAATTAGAAACAGAGGCTATGGAAAAAAATATTTCTCAAAATGTTCTAGTCAAACAAATTCTAGAAAAATATATCCGGTGGGATAGATTTGCAGAAAAAATGGGAATGATTCCAGTTCCCAAAGATATTCTTGATAAACTTGGCAAAGAAATGTCTGGTGCAGATATTGAAAACATCCTAAAAGTAATGTTGCCAATGATTAAAGAATCTGTTCTCTTTATGAAAGGAAAATATGACTTGAAAAGATGCATAGAGACATTGGAAGATTATATGAAGGCCTCTGGAATGAATTCTGATCACAGAATAGAGGGGGAAGTACACCATTTTATTGTCCAACATGAACTTGGAATCAAATGGTCCTTACTTACTGAAAGATTGTTTAAGGAAATTTTTAATGAATTTTTACCTGACAAAAATCTAATATGTCAAACAACTGAGAAGACAGTTATTGCATCAATTGTATTAGGTTCAGACTTTAGTGAGCACGATTATTAAAAAAATTATTGCACAGGGATTGACTTTTTCTTCGTGATTGTAGTAGGTGTTGTTTTTGGCAATACAACATTTAGTACTCCGTCAGTTAATGTTGCCTTAGCTTGACCAGAGTTTACTTTTTCAGAAAGTGGGAGTGTTCTATAATACGAGACCTCGCTTCTCTCTCGTCTAAGGAAATTCTTTTTCTTTTCTTCAGAGGATTCCTTATGTTTTGCTGAAATTTCAATAGAATTATCAGTCACATTCAAATCTATTTCGTTTTTCTTAACTCCTGGAACATCCATCTTTATTCGAAGTTTATCACCTTCATCTATTACATCACATGTGCTTTGAACCATTTGTGGCATGGCAGGCATTGATGTTGATGGAAACTTGAATGATGGAAATGATGTAAAGCTTCTTTCCAAGTCTCTTCTAAAATTTTCAAACGTTCTATCTAAATCAGTCCAACCTGAACCCCAAAACGAGGTTAATCCTTGTGCAGTTGATTTTAAAGATTTTGTAGGTTTTTTTGCCATGAATAATTATCTTGAGAGTTACTTAATTAACTAATGATGATTTTCAAAATTGATTCTCATATATGAAAATATATTTTCTTTATTTTCAGATCGACTCTATTAGACCAGGAGTCTCAATTTTTCTAATACTTGGTTTGGATCTTCTTTTTGCACGTTTAGATAAAGTCCTACGCATTTTTTGGCTTAGAGTTTCAAAAACGTTACCTAAATCCCATCCAGCCTCTTTGAAGATAAAAGGTGCAAAATGAGGGGTGACAATCATTATTGATACTTCGTACATTCCTTCTTTTCTATTCTTACTTCCACTACGTTGTTTTTTTATTGAAACCCTGGCTTCCTGAATGTCAGAGTAAACATTTCTAATTCTTTTAAGCGTATTTGAAAACTTTGATGTTATAAGATCAACATTTTTTTGCTCTTCTGGCATACCAACCACATATAGTGGAATCTCACTTTCAATTTTAGCTGCAAGTAAACTTAGAATATCACGGTATGTTATGATTCCTTGAAGCTTATCCCAAAGAGATACTAGACAGCAGGTGGTGTTAGTGTCAAGCATGCTTTTAATTATTGTATTAAGGTTATCATTTGGCAAACATCTTGGAATACGAGTGCTGCCAATGTTTCCAATTCTGGCCTCCAGGTTACCAACTTTTCTCATATCTAGAGATTTTTTACCTAGTCTTTCTTCTGGATTTAATGTTTGAAGTACATGGTATGAAGTTAAAACCTGTCGTACCACATTTTTATCTATTACTGGAAGGTGATCAATTTTTTTTGATATCATTAGTCTTCGAGCAGTGGCTAGCGATTCGTTAGATTTTATTGTAATTGGATCTGCTGTTAGTATTAGATTGGCACCAATCCATTGATTATTCTTTTTTGAGAGAAGTTCAAGAATACTCTTTGCGGTGATGCATCCAATAATTTTATTATTTTCTAATACTGGAACTGCCCTAATCCTATAGTGGGCAATAGTGTTTGCAGCCGTTTGAACTAGATCATCTTTAGTGAAAGAATGAATAGGAGATAGAAAAGGCCCAATTTTCATATGAGAGATATTTTTTGCTGCAAGCAAAGATCTCACATTGGTAGTTAAAACAGAATTCCCATCTAAACAAAATACATCATACGTGTCATTTTTGGAGATTTCACTCATTACTTTAGAGACAGTATATGACGGATCTATTTCGATTGCAGGGCTAATTAGAGGACCTACTTTGGAGTTGTAGATATCCTTCAAATGCTCATAAATGGTTTCAGTAATCACTTGTGTATTATCCCAGATTACCGAGATAAGAATTTTACATTAAAAGAAATGCTTGATTTTCAATTTTGATATTCATTATTGAGATTCTTATTGACATATTTAATGAATAAAATGAAAATAAAATCATGTTATTAAGAAAAGCCGAATTAAATGATGTAATTGTTAAGAGGTCTATAACAGTAAAACCTACAACAACACTCTTGGAGGCAAGAGATATTTTGTTTAAACATAAAATTAGGAGGCTAATAGTTTTAGACGCTAAAGACAAACCTGTTGGAATTATTACTGAAAAAGATGTGGCAAAAACAGTTTACAGCCCTGGTGGAAAGTCCATCAAATCAATTAAAGTTGGAGATTTTATGTCAAAAAATCTAGTAACTGTCAAAAAAAATGCATCCGTATATGATTGTGCTAAATTGATGAAGAATCGAAAAATTAGCTCAATAATAATTCTTAATGAGAAAGGAGTTTTGGATGGACTAGTAACAAAAACAGATCTAGTTTCAGTATTTTTGACTCAAGCAATAAAACCTT
Organism: Nitrososphaerota archaeon; assembly: GCA_032128215.1. Classification (GTDB taxonomy): domain Archaea; phylum Thermoproteota; class Nitrososphaeria; order Nitrososphaerales; family Nitrosopumilaceae; genus CSP1-1. The sequence goes on from JAQBHA010000073.1 coordinate 5,044, forward strand.
TGAAGGTTTCTAGTATTATGACTCGTAATGTAATTACTGTAACACCTTCTGATCCTGTTCTTTTAGTTGAAAGTTTGTTGATTAACAATAAAATTACAAGAATAGTAGTTGAAAGGAAAAGAAAACCTGTTGGAATTATAACTCATCGTAACTTTCTGCCTGCAAAAATACCTCACTGGATTGCAGAAACTGCAGACACCAAAGAATTAGAGAGCTACCAAAGAAGTCATCAGCTAATGGAGCTACAATCAAATCAGCTTAGCTATCTTCTTCCATTCAAAGCAGTAGATATAATGACATCAAACCCCATAACGGTTGATGCAAATGATGATGTATCAGTAGCAGCCCTACTTATGATCCGCCATAACATTAGCGGACTACCTGTTGTTAGAAAATCATTACTTGTAGGCATCATTACAAAATCAGATATAGTAAATGCTATAGCTAAACATTGACATTGTTAAAAAATCGAAATGATGCAGGAAAAAAACTTGCAGAAAAGATTTTTGAGATTGTAAAATTGGATGAAACAATAGTCCTAGCTATTCCACGTGGGG
>JAQBHA010000074.1:0-3905 GCA_032128215.1 Nitrososphaerota archaeon
GTGATGGCAGCAATGCTATCAGTATCAATGACTTACAGCACAGCCTTTGCCCAAGAAACAGACCTAGAAAGACCAGTAATAGATAAACAAACTCTACCTCACACTGTTCTAGTTGGCACAGGTGCAGCAGTAAGTGAAGATGATCAAGGATGGCGTTCTCATTTTAGAATGGGAATAGTATCTGAGAATCAAGACACTGATGTAGCTCCAGAGTATAAAGTAAAACAAGGAACATTTGTTATTGGAATTAAAGACACAAGACATGGTTTCTCTATTGTTCCTGATACATGGACAATATCGGTTCGTTCTGATAAGGCCTCATTTGATGCATCTGGTACAGTAGAAAACCGAGATGGCAAAACCTTAGACGTAAAGATAACAGGTGAAAAAATTGCTGATCTAAAGCAAGGAAATCTGTACATGGTCAAAGGAGTAGCATCAGATGACGATGGTAAAATGTTTGAGCTCTTTTACATCTCTGCAATGCATGATAGAAATCCCACAATAAGATCGGCTCCAGTGGAAACTGACCTGTCTTAAAATCCCTTTTTTTCTATTATAATTTTATGAATTTAACCAATTTGGAAATAATCTTTTATGTGATATAAAATGCCAAAGTTCCAATGAATAAATACATCAAATACATGGGACTTCTTGCAGTACTGCCTCTTTTGACAGTAGTGCTTACATTTGATTACCTCGATGACGCAAACGCAGTAACACAAAGCGCTGGAACTGCCACAAAACAATATGGTTCTGCTACCAAAGATAAGGTATGTGGTGACCGACTATGTTCTGAAACAGGTGGAAAAGTTGAGATGCCAAAATCATCTGAAACTGAGCAACCAGAAAAAAAGGAAACAAAGCCTACAACTGAACAACCAGCTAAAAAAGAATCAATGCCGGCAATGGACGATAAAATGACAGAATCTATGGATAAAATGACTCCAGGTTCTGTTCTCAAACTTGCAAGAGCTAACGTTCCTGCAACAATTCCATTACATCAAGGATGGTATAACAACGAGCCAGTTCATTTTATTATCACTGACTCTAGCGAAAAAACACATGCTGATGTTATCACAAAATCACAAAAATGGAAAGTAGAGCTTGCTCCACTGTTAGCTAAAGCACCAAAAGAATCTCTATCTACTACATACATGTTTACAAACGGCGTAGAAGGAAAAGGTGTACATGGATTCCAAGGTGAAGTGTTTACATCAACTCCTGCACAAGCAGACAAGTACAGTGCATTATCCGCACATGTTCATGTTACATGGAATGATGCTAAAGTTTCTACCACACTAAAATCAGAAGCTGATATCAAACAAGCAGAAAAAGATGAAAAGATTACACTAACACCAGTTGAGGTTGTGATAAACATGCCACAGATAATGTGGCCTGGTGGTCAGATGAAAGTCAAAGAAGACAAGAAATTAACTGATGAAACTGCATATGGCGGTGCACAAGTACTTGATATTAACACAGAAGAGATGACTGTGACATTTGTAGCACATAGAGGATGGGGTGGCCCACAAGGCAAAACTGTCTACTATATTGTAACTGATGCAACACCCTCTGGTCCAGCAGATATGATGGGAGTAACCCCTGTTGAAACTTCTGCAAAGCTGATTGCTAATGCAGCTGCAGTAGACTTGTTCCAATTTGCAAACGGTATCAAAGGAACTGGCCCACTGGGATTCCAAGCTGGAATTGGAGCATCTGCAACAGGGGAGGAAAACTATTCTCCAATGTGGCGAATCTTCATGATATCATGGAAGGATCCATCAAGTGCTCAATTGCTAGAAACTAGAGGCGATATTGACTTTTACCTAAAAGAAGGAAAAATCGATGTTGGACTTGCAAGACCCATGGACTCTGATCACATAGTAAACTGTCCATTTATTGATCCATTTCAATAAATGAAACTTACTTTTTTTTATTTTTTAGATCTGCTCGTTTTTTAGATATCCCCATTTTCTTAAATTCTTCTGACCTGCATCTGACTGTAACAAAACATTAACCTCTGTTGCAGTAAGACTGGGTTTTGTTGAATCATGGGATCCTCCAATATTAGGGCGTAGATTTATTCCCAAAGTATCTGCTAAAAAGTCATTATATGATTCCTTTACACCATCTTGATTACGAAATATTTTTGCAAGCTCAAATGTATTTTCTTCTTTGAATATATCCCATTTTCCCTGAAGGTTTTTTTCCTCAAGAAATTGAGTAAAAAACTCTAATTGGAATTTCTTTTTATCCACATATTTCACCTACCTATCCTTGTAAACGTGTTCAAAAAATAATGTATTATTCTATGTGTGTCCAGATTGCAGCACTCTAGATTGTCTAATAAATTAGGGCTAAACTTATTAAATGTGTAAAAAATTAGCATTTTTAATGGGATTTCTAAGACGAGAGAAGCAAATCACTGGAACAATCTGCAGGGAATGTGGAATGGAGTTTTCAGAAACTGAGCGAATGCTTCGCCACATGATAAAGGCTCATGCAAAATCAGGTAAAGGCCCAAGCTGTAACTGTTAGAATTTTTGTTTTTTTAGATTATAGGGTTTATGTGTCTCTTCGATATCATGCTCTAGATCTTTAAAATCTGCCCACCAATTTTTTATCTCGTTTACCATTTTCCCCGCCGACTCTGATCAAAGGTGGTTAATAGATCTTTTGGTTGGATTTTTTTTGGCAAAAATCCCTCTAGGGAGTTTTAAAAAAAAGAAAAAATGGAAAAAAGTAAGCATCTGATTATTGCAGGAAGTCTATTTCTTACTTCTTTTTTATTTGAACAAATTGCTGTATCGCCATACCCCATGACAGTAGGGTAAATGCGACTGGATACATCCCACTAAATATGCTCTGGGGGATTCCAGCAATGTTTACGCTGTTTGCGTACAGCGCTAATGCTACTGGCAAAAGGGCCAGAATTAGGACCATTCTGTATTTTGAAATACTTGACTGTCCTATTTTTTCGTAAATTTGGTTGCTCATGTCTTATCGATAGAGCAGCCATCATACCACTATTTGAGTTGGCCCTAACAAATGGTATCACTCTAGTTCAAAAGCTAAACTTTTTTACAAGAAAAGTTCACCTTTTGAACCCCTGGGCATATTCCTCTAAAATGGAGTATATCACATGATCGATGAACTTGACAAAAAAATTCTAAATTTGCTAATAGCAAATGGAAGGCAATCATCAAGAGAGATTACAAAAAAATTATCACTAGGAGGAATCAAGATTTCTGAAAGAGGACTAGGAAAACGTATAGAAAGACTGGAGCATAATAAAATCATCACAGGTTATACTGCTATAGTGGATATGAAGAGAGTAAACATGGGTGTTGCAAGACTAGTCACGGTAAAACTATCGTCCCCCACTGATTTTGTTCAAAGATTAGCCGATATGAAAGAGTATTTAGCTGGTGCCCCATTTTGTGATTTTTCTGCAAGGTCTAATGGTAGCTTTGATTGGATAGAGCTAAAGTTTTTCAATAATGTCGAGCAGGCAAACGAAGAGGCAGACCTTTACCGAACCTGGTTTGGCGATATTATTGAAGATTATCAGTCATATGATCTAGATGTTTACAAGTTTGGCTGGCAGCTATTTGAGGAAAAGGATTTTGATTCATTTATGAAGTTTACGCAAAAAAAATCTGAACACCAACTAATGGCTAAAAAAGACAGTCAATATCTAGTCCCACAACTTCGTGCATAATCCACTCTAAACCTAATTTTAGAAATATTTGAAAATCTTAAAAAAACGATTATTTTGTAAGGAAAATATTACAAACATTTGGTTATTAGAACTGATGTCGTAGGGATTTTATGGGAAAACTTTGTTGCGTTGACTATGGGTTTGAGTGCGCTTTTGTCTCAGAGTCACTAGATGATTCACT
>JAQBHA010000075.1:0-5244 GCA_032128215.1 Nitrososphaerota archaeon
GTATAACAATATGCAAATAATCTGGGATGAAAAATGGGAACTTAGAATTTTTCTTTCCCAAATTTCAGAAAAGAGAGATAATTTTTTTAATGCATATTCAAAAAGTTGTCTAGTAGATGCAGCTGTTTGTGTAACAAAAACTAAGGATTGCATAAAAAACTCTGATCCATTTGTATCTTCATGGTTAAAATGTACTGCCTACTATATTCCAGATGCAATAGTGTTGGCAAATCATAAACGACCTAGTCCTTCTCATTTGCTTGAACAGATTAGGACATTTGAAAAAAATAAAATTAATGAAAAATTTTCGCAAGTTAATGAATCCCTTGGCATTGAACGTGCTACACCTTCTCAACTTCAACGAATGTGTAAATCAACAATAGGTTTTTCAGATATGGTGGAGAGTAACTGGCATTCAAAAATAATTCAAAAGAAACACGATTATTTTGTTAAAAATTCTTTAATCTCTGACTGCTATTTTTACTTGGGTTATATTAACAGAAATAACTTTATAAAAATAAAAGATACCCTTCACAGAAAACCAGAATTAATCCATGTATTGAAGGTAGCATTTGATGTAGAAAATGATATGACTAGACTTGAACTACAAGCTGGTCTTCTTAACAAAACAGCAAATGATTTACTTTTAATCCTAAATGGTTAGTCTTCCTTCTCATATTTTTTGATAAACTTTTAAAGATGGGAATATGTTATCCAGACTATGGCAGATCAAGCATGTGGATGCGAAGCTGAATCCGGCGATCCTGATTTTGAATGTGACTGTGCAATGCAGGGTCATTGCATTTGTAGCCAAGATTGTAAATGTAAAGATAGCGTCTGTAAAGAAGCTGTTTCACAATTATAAAAAAACAATCTTTTCTTTTATTTTTTATTGGTTCTATCTTTAATCTTCTTGTTCAAATCCCCAGGATTTGACTAAGTCTTTTTGAAAATTGTCTGCCTGTTTTTCATTTAATGGATCCCCGCAATTTTTGTGGGTTGGGACTACCGTCATTCCTGCTAGCTTAAACTCTACCTCAAAAAGATGAACTTTCCCACATTCGCACATTTCTATAAATCAAAAACCACGGTGGTATATTTGCTTATTTGAATAACTTTTAAACGAGGAACAACCTAAAGAAGAATACTTGAAGACCACATTACTATTTTTTTCATTAATTGCAGCACTGTTTACAGGATACATGCTCATTTCTACAGCATCTGCTCAAGGGGTTCAAACATCAGGAGGTGTAAATGTTGAAGGAAGTTGGTATGTGGGCGAAGGACTTGAAAAGGGAAATTATTTTGAATACCGTTTATGTGAACTTGACTTGAATTCTTGTGCGCCAATTATAATTAAAATGTGGATAAAAGGGGATATTAAATCAGGATCTGAAACATTATGGGATGCTCAAGTTGTAGTTATTGATGGTAATAAAATTGTAAAAGGCAATATGGGATTAGGCAAAGTTGCAGCTGAACCAGTGCTACAGAGTGAAAGCTTATTTCACTACAGTCGGGCATTCAAATCTTCCATATCTTGGTTATCGGCATTTGCAACTGCTGATGATACAGATTTTATTCATGGACCAAAGAAATTCAGCTCTAACGCATGGGGAAAGATTGGAGCAATTGGTGGCGCACAACTTATACCACTAAGAGCAGAAAAGATACCAGTTCTTGGCCACCAAGAAGATACAGTAGTAGTAGGGTGGTTTAGTGGTAACAATAATGAAATATGGGTTCTTGATAATTTTCCATTTCCAGTTAAGGCCTTAACATATGCATGGGTAACAACTGGGGTAGCTCCAGTAATGTATCAATTTGAGATAATGAAATATGAAAAAAATGTACAATCAGATCCTTTCGTAGATGTAGTACCCACAATAGACCAAGGAAAACTTTTGGGATGCCCTAGCAATTTTTATAATTATATTACAGGAATAAAGTCAACTAACACAAACTCAATGCTGATTGAGTATAGCTACTCCCCAGAAAACCCAATGGCAGGTTGTGAAATTGACTGGAAAATTAATTTCAAAAGTCAATACAACCAAGCTCAGTTTGTAGATCAGGTCCACTATGATATTTGGGTTGTTGATGATAAAGGCAATAAACTAAGATCTTATGCCGAAGAAACTGGCAGAACAGACCTTTTTAATGGATTTGGTCAAGTACACATTAAAATTCCAGTAAAAGAAAAGCCAGGACTTACCCATTATACCATCTTTATTTATGGTGTAGGTAACCAATATGTGCCGGCTTCAGGGAAGTTAGCTGGCTATACTACAGTTGACATTAATATTGCAGAAAACAAAAACATGCCTACATCTGGAAATAACGGAGTAACGCCAGGTATTACCGTCCCAAGTTGGATTAAGACCAATGCTGGTTGGTGGGCAAATGATGAGATTAAAGACTCTGACTTTGTTCAAGGAATACAATATTTAATTAAAAATGGAATAATAAAAATTCCTTCTACCACAACTGGTTCAGGTACTGGTTCAAATGATATACCTGCATGGATAAAAAATAACGCAGGATGGTGGTCCAAAGGCCAAATATCTGACAATGATTTTGTTCAGGGAATTCAATATTTAATTAAAAACGGAATAATGAAGATTGCATAAAATCTTCAAACTAAAATTTACAAAAATATAGTGAACAAAAAATGGTTAGATTATTTTATTATCCCAAACGTAAACTAAGAAAACTTGTAAAAGAAGGCGAGTACAAAGAAGCAGTAGAATTTGGGAAAAATTTAGAAAATAAAAATCCTAATGATCCAGATCTTCTTTTCATAATGGGAAGTATTTTCTATATTTTAAAAGATGCAAAATCTGCACTAAATTATTTTGATAGGGTTTTAGACATTTACACATTTGATTCAGAAACACTTCTGTTAAAGGCCAACGTTCATATTTTTTTAAAAGAATATGACATAGCAATTATCTGTTGCAAAAAAGTCCTTGACGCTGAACCAGAAAACATGGAAGCTTATCAAATATTAGAACAATTAAAGAATATTAATTAACAATAATTTATTTACTATTTGTTACAGAAGAAACATCTTGTTTTAATTGATAAACATTTTCTAATAACCAATTACAATATTCAGTTACTTTTTTAGAAAATTTACACCATATATGTAGAGAATGAGGAAGAATGTCAATTCTACCTTCTTCAAAAAAGATCTTAACTCCTTCTTTTCCTTCATACATGTATGCATCCTCAACTTTTACATCACCAAACATTTCTTTTGCCTTTGTTTTAATTATACTTCTTTGAATTGGAAAGTTTGTTTTTGTTTGATCAATAATAATACTAAGGTCTTGGGTTCCATACGCATCAAAATCATCAATTTTTCCACGATGAGGAAAATTTACTATCAATTTTATATTGTATTTTTTACCTACTGCAAACCCTACTTCTGTAATTTTTGAGTAAGCTATTGCCTCATTTTTTTTTAAAAGAAATCGAAACTGTGGGCGATTTGATTTTAACTCTTTTTGAAGGTCCTTTGTAATTACCTCAAAACTCATGTCAATAAAAATGAAAATCTCAGATATATTTATTGGTACATGGCTATTTGCAATGAAAATCTAGATTGATTTTTGTACATGTGTTTTCTTTGAGAAGTATGGCATTACCGATGGATTTTGATAACCTACGTTCTGATGAAAGCTCAGAACGAGCGAGTAGTGTTGAGGATTACAAAGTAACCTGTATGACATTTATCAAAGACATTTCTGGTGATTATCTAGAGTGGGTAGATTACTATAAACTTCCACCAGATGAAGACAAAAAAAGAAGGGAAGAAATTGCTGCCATAATCGAGCGAACAAATGATTGGCTTGCTAAAATATCTCAAACAATCAAAGGTGTAGATGTGGTAATGAATGATGGCGTACAAAAAATGGCAGAGGCAACTGCTGGAAAACCATTTCAAATTGGTGTGTTTGTTAATTCAAAATCCGAATATACTGCAGCTAAACCTGGCATTATAGACATCAATGTAAAAGCATCTGGGCGTAATGGCAGAAAAACAAAGCTTGGATTTCATCACAAGGATCAAAGATTTAGAATTGAATCAACAGGCAAGGTCTTTTTTGATGAATCTAATCTTTCTAACGAAGAGTTTGATTTAATGGATATACACTTGAAGCTAAACACAGAAGATTGCAAACAGCGAGATGTTATTTCATTTACCGTCATTATTTCTGAAATGGAAAACGGCCAAGAAATGGATAGGAGAGGCTTAAGCACTATAATCCATATTATTTGATTTTTGAAATGATCGCAAAGTGGATTAGTTGGAACCAATTTGATCCTAGAGTATATTCTAACAAAAGTTTTCCAAGTTATCAACTAGATAATATCCGTATGCCTTATTAACCGCTGAGATTTTGATAATTTAAGGTAAAATGAGGAAAGAATTTCTGCTAGGGTTAATGTTATTCTTAACTGCTACTATTGGAAGCGTTCCGGCTTATGGAGCCAATGCTGTAGTAGATAGAGATAGAGACGGTATCCCTGATAATAGAGACGACTGTCCCAACTTACCTGAAGACTATCTGGACGAATTAGATGGATGTCCTTCTCTACATGAAATTTATCATGACCAAGACCAAGATGGGATTCCAGATAATGATGATCTATGTCCAAATACTCCTGAAAATTATAATCAATTCCAAGACGATGATGGATGTCCTGATTCTACAGTTGGTACAGCTGGAGGTTCCCCCGACTCTGATGGTGATGGAATCCCAGATGGAAGTGATACATGTCCAAGTCAACCTGAAATTTATAATGGCTTTTTAGATCACGATGGATGCCCTGATAAAACAACTTCTCGTGACTCTGATCGTGATGGTATTGTAGATGAATTTGATCAATGTCCAGATGTACGTGAAACTTACAATCGTTTTGAGGATTCTGATGGATGCCCTGATACAGCACCAGAAGGTTCTCGAGCATACCAATTCCCTGACACAGACGGTGATGGAATTGATGATAGAATGGATCAATGTATTACAGAGCCTGAAACATACAACAACTATCTAGACTGGGATGGATGTCCTGATGTACCAGGTGCAGCAAGTACAGGAAGTCCACTTGACTCAGACTATTATGTAATTTTTGATATTGAAGACTTGTGTCCAAACGACCGTGAAACTAGAAACAAGTACAATGATGCTGACGGTTGTCCAGACGTAGCTCCTGGTGTTTCTACAGCAGATTCTG
>JAQBHA010000076.1:0-2882 GCA_032128215.1 Nitrososphaerota archaeon
AATGTTTTAGAATTTATAACAAAGATATATTTGACGAATTAAAAATTTTTCATATAGATTTGAGTAAACAAAAAAAATCAAAACTATTACAACTTGTTGAAAATATTATTGAATTAAATCCTAAGATGAGGTTTGTAGCAATAATTGATCTGCGTGGAAATATCATAGAATCAATCATGAAAAGTGGTAAGACTTCACTAAAAACGCAAAAAGAAGAATTACATTTTTGTAAACAAGTTTCTCAAAGAAGAAAAATGCGACATGAGTTTGATAGACATTTAGGCAAAGTTCGTTATGTGCACGTGGAGCGAGAAAAAGTTACTCAGTTGGTGATTTATTCAAAATATAAAACCATCTACTTTACTGTCGAGCCTGAATTGAGTATTAACAAAAAATTACGACTTGTAATCCAAATAAAAAAACTTACTACTAATTTATGACATATTTTAAAAAAATTTAATCCCCTTAGATATCTGTCCATCCTGAACATACATGAGTATCAATATGTTCACAACAATTTTTAAATGGAGAAAACTCATTTGCATGTCATACTTTTATTATTAGCTGGATTAGCAGCGTTAGGGTTTCTATTACCTCTAATTATTGGGTTTGCTAAATAAAACTAATTTCTGATCTTCTAAACTAATATAATTAGCATTAATGCCACTAATTTATCCATGTCATCAAAAACACTAAAAATTCTTGTAGATGAAACAAGTGATGGATTGGATATCAAATTACAAAATTCAGGTTATTATGCTGAAAGCGTAAAAAAGCTGAAAAGTAAAAATGAAAAAATGGGGTATGATTATAACATCATTCAGTATGCAAAAGAAAATGATATGGTTTTCATTACTAAAGATAAAGAACCTGGCAAGGCTTGTAAAGCAAATGGGATTGCCTGTATTTGGATTAGTGATGATTTAGTTTTTGAAAAAATTATCTTACCTGAATTAGCCCAGTTAAAGAATAATTAACACTTTTTATCTTATAAAAATAACAATATGTTATGAATAGTTGTGATAGAAGAATTAGAGCATATAAAAATGGAAAGACTTTTGATCAATGTAAAGTAATAGCACAATCAATTAACATACAAATACAAAAACAAATTTTAGAAAATGGTAAGGTTTCATGGAAGGAACTTTTAGAATTAGTTGAACATGATGAACTCGTTTACAAACTATCGTTGAAATATTTAAGACTAGATGGATTTGATATAGGAAATTCAAAGATTCCAGAAATTAAGAAATTTACTAATGCTTAGTTTCTGCTGTACAATTTCCTTTTTGCCCTCTTAATTTTTTTGCCATAATAAAAGGAGTAATTAGTAAAATAGGAATGGTAATTAGAATAAACATTGTTTGTAGCTGGGTAATTGCTAGTGTGAATGCAACTGCTCCTACACTTCCTACAAAAATAGAGCTAAATGCCCCAACACATGTTGGACAGGCAATAAATAATCCTGTTGTTGCGCCAACCCCGCTTAGTCCGCCTTCTTTTTTAAATAAAGTAAATGCACTTACAGCTAATGCTGTATTAAGCCCTACAAGATATGAGACAATCATTTGAAGAACTAGATTTATTGGAACAATTTGTAATCCTATATGCTCTGTTAGATACATTGTAATTTTAGGCATATACCCTGGATCTCCACAACAAGCAGTAAGATGTGCTGAGGGAATTATTGCATTATAATGATAAGAGAAAACCACTTCTGGTTGATATACTAACATTCCTGAAGTTAGAGAAAAAAACATTCCATATCCTATGAAAGTTAGAAGAAATATTCTTCGTGATTTTTTATTAAATGTTGTTGAAGCTATTATTGAAAGTACGTTTGCATTTTTTTCAAGTGCTTTTTGTTTATGGTATCTGTACAGTCCAAATGCAATTATTCCAAAAGCCATAATGATAACTACGTAAAAAATATCTGCTAATCGTTCTATTACTAAAACTGCCTCAGGAGTTAATCCAAGACTCGCAGCTCTAGAATAAATTAAAAAGAGAATTGCAATGACTAGAAAACCTAAAATTATTAACGATTTACTATTTTGAGTTTTAACTAGAGTCTGTTTTCCCATAATCTAAAAAACTTAAGCTGTTGGATTAAATTGTATCCTTATGGATAAAAAAAGATGTTTAAGATTTATTACTTATGACCATTTTTTTGATTTAAAACGTTTAATGTAGTTTAAAGTTTAATAAGATTATCTTAAACATTTATTCTAATGTTATTTGGTGTTTCTGCTTTTCATAGCCCTGAATCATGTCCTCTAAACAATCAAACCAGCAAAAAGATTTTCTTAGATATTCAAACAAAAATGGATTCAAATATGAGTAAATTCAATATTAATAAAATTATTGGCTTTTACATGTCTGTTCTAGAACATCAGTGGATAATTATTTTTGATGCCGCAAGTGCACATGAAATAGAACAATTCTGTATTGAGGTAGGAATTTCAGCTATAAGTACAGTAAAGATAGTCCCAGTAAATCTTTTTACCGACACTATAAAAAAAATAAAATCTCAGTCAAAATAGAATTAGTATCTCAATATTATTTTTCTTGTTTTGGATTGATTTTGATCTGTCCAAGGAATAGGTGCCATTAAATTTTGTATCTGACTTCATAAAATTAGGATGACTTCAAAACCATTTAATTAATTAAAAATGATACTAAACTGATTAATATTTCCATTTATTGTATCTTTATATGCATTAATAAATTAGCTATTTAGTGAGTACATCGTGAAAATTGATCAAGGTCAAGAACCTGATTATGATGTTGTAAAAATTACATATGTTGGTTTTGTTGATCCATACGCAGTAGAAGGCATGCTAGTCTTAACTGCAGATAATGGAAAGGAGTTTCATATGAGA
>JAQBHA010000077.1:0-5004 GCA_032128215.1 Nitrososphaerota archaeon
ATCAGGAGGTACAGTTTCTATCCCTAAACAATTCAGAAAATATCTTGAAATGCAAAAGGGGGATTATGTTAAGATGTTTTTAGAAGGGAACCATGTGGTAATTAAGAAGGTTGTAATATCCTAGTTTGGGTGTTTTTGAGATATTTTTATGTTTTGATATGTCCATTCTCGGCCGGTTCTAGCCCTTTCAATCTTACTCTTTTCAGTAAAACGTGAAAGATAAGTCGAAATTATACTAAGTTTTATGGGTTCATTATACTCATCTTCGTATTTTTCTAATATTGTGGAGGAGGTAAATTTCCCCACTGGGAAGAATTTATCAACTATATACCAGATTTTTGCTCCTACTGAGTCTGGTTGTGGTGAATTTGGTGTTTCTTCAATATTCATTAAATCAAGAAATTCAAAGGCCTTAAGCACCTTTTCTCTAGTAATGTTTCCTGTTAGGTTTAGGTTATAATTAGCGCCCTCTGCATCTTCTATATCTATTCTAATTCGTTTGCTAGTCATGGTTGTGTTACATTCGAGAATTTTATTAACAATTGAAGGGATCCGCTGATATTTGTTAACAAAATGGTTTGTTAACGTTAGCTGCCTAGCCCATGCCTATGATAATCTGATTAGTTAACATATTTTTAATATTTTTAGTTGTCGAATAATCTAATCTATGCCTGGAGTGGAAATAAAGGGGTTAGAATTAAGATATTAACATTGTTAACTCCTTCCTTCACGCCTGGATTGGAAATTAAGGGGTTAAATTATATTAATATGTATTTTTCTTAACACAAACTTAACTTTTTGTTAATAGTTTACAAAACTCACACACCAATATTTCCACTGTTTTTTTTATTCAAATTTTTTTTTTAAGAAATTATATATACTAACTCTATCTTCATAATTTTTCCCTTTTAGATATCCTAATTTAAAATTGAAAAGAAAAGAAGGTGTGTGAGCTACTCGATCTGAAGCGATCTACCTAGTCAACTAGAACGATCCGGTTTGTAAAAAAATACACTAGGATCCATTGAAGTGTAAAAGGACGATCCAAACTGATCTCGAATATGAGTATAACGACTTTGGATCCAATAGAAAGAATGTTAGATGCCGCAGAAAATGGCATTACCCTAATTAAAGATAGGAATATTTTACATTATTCATACATACCAAATACAATTTTTCATCGAGACTCTGAACAAGAACAAGTTACTCAATCATTACTTCCAATACTAAAACACTCCAGACCGTCTAATCTCTTAGTATATGGAAAGACTGGAACCGGTAAAACTCTTGTAGTTAAAAAAATTCTATCAAAAATTCAATCAAGAGTAGAAAAATCAAAATTTCCAATTAAATTAATTTATGCGAACTCCAAAGAAGAAACCACCCTTTATGGATTATTGGTAAGTTTTGGAAGACAGCTTGGACTAAACGAAAAAGAACTCCCATCAACAGGTCTTGCAATTAGCGAAGTATTCAAAAGATTATTGAAGATTATAGACAGCAATCAACTAAACGCAGTTTTTGTAATTGATGAAATTGATTATTTAGCTCATTTAATTTCAAAAACAGGCAAGGACATCTTATACCAATTAACCAGAGCAAACGAGCGCTTAACCCAAGGCTCCCTCACATTAATTGGAATATCTAACGATCTTACATTCAAAGAAAGATTAGACCCAAGAGTTCTAAGCTCTTTAGGTGAAGAGGAGATTGTTTTCACAAATTATTCTGTTGAACAAATTCGAAGAATCCTTGAAGATAGAATTGATCAAGCCTTAGTTAAAAATGCCATAGAAAAGTCTGCTTTGAATCTATGTTCTGCCATGGCAGGAAGAGAACATGGTGATGCAAGGAGAGCAATTGATCTATTACGTGTAGCCAGCGAAATAGCAGAAAGGGAGCAAAAAACATCAATTACCGAAGAACATATTCGAATAGCTGGGCAAAAAATTGAGGAAAACAAAGAGGTTACAGCTCTTCAATCTTATCCACTCCACGAAAAAATTTTAATTATTGCATTAATGAAAACCTCAGAATTATCTACAGGAGGAATTTATATCGCTTACAAAACTCTATGTAAGACAGTTAGACAACAAGAGCTAACTCAACGAAGAGTTACACAAATGCTTAGTGAAATTGAATTATCTGGTCTAATCACAGGAAGAATAATTCATCAGGGAATACATGGACGAACTAAAAAATACAAACTTACAATTTCTCCAGAGATGATAAAAGAGACCTTTAAAGAAGATTTAACATTTGAAGATATTTTATAAAAAATTCCTAATCTTTTGAAGTAAAATCTTTTGTATAAACCTTAAAGGTTTTCAAGTTTACAATTACTGCCATACCAGGAGTTGGTGACATACCTACCCCAGCTTGAAAAGGAGTTTGATGTTGCCAAGCTCCAGAATTTAATATTAAAACTCCCCTATACAGATCCAAATCAACTACATGAACATGACCTGAATGAAATATGTCTGGCACCTCATCAATTACCATCATATCATCAAGTTCGGGGGCAAGTGGTGTTTGTGAACCATAAATCGGACTTAGGTGTCTTGCCCGAAGTAAACTTCGCATCACCTGTGCAGGTTTATCATAACTTAATCCAGGTGTGGTTCTTACCACATCATCTATACTTTGACCATGAAACATCAATACCTTAACTCCGTTTAGAGATACCATAGCGGGGTTTCCTAACATAGAAATATTTTTTTGATTCCATAAATTAGAATTATAAATTTTAGGTATTGCTGGTTGAGGTAAAGCTCGTCTACCAGGATCATGGTTTCCAGGTGTAATGAAGATTTTGATGTGTTGGGGAATTTTACTTAATAATTCAGTAGTTTTTTTAAGTTGCTCATGAATATCAATTAAATCTAATTCTTTATCTTGATTAGGATAAATTCCCACCCCATCTACAATATCACCACAAATCAAAACAAAACGAATTTTTCTTGCTACGGGATCTGGACTAGAAAGCCATGAAATAAAATCACTAAGTTCCTTTTCCATAAAATACATACTTCCAATATGAAGATCAGATAGAAAAACAGCATATGTTTCTGTTTTGGAATGGTTGGGGGCACGTTCGGGTATATCAGGAATAATAATATCTTTTACAATAAATCCCCCATTTTTACCAAAACTAATTCTTTCCATCACAAATTGATCTGTTAGTAAAGACGCAGCAGTTTTTTGTAGATCTTTATCAAATATTATAGTTTCAATAGACCCAGTGGGATCATCTATTATTAATTTGGTGATATTTCTTTCTACTCTACGTTCCGAAAGAAGACCACAAATATACATATCTTCATTTGATTTTGTAGAAACTACTGAAGATATAGTTTTGAGCATTTTAGCTTCAGGTCGATTTAAAATAATTTTTTTTAATTTTAAAAATCGACTTGTAAAAAGAGCACCATATCCTTTAATTCCCTCAGCAGAGGTTATTTTTGAAGATGGATCACTTAATACACGATACTCACTTTCTAATTTTTCATCATCTTTCAGACCAAGAAATATTTCCAAATCATCTTGATTTATTAAAAATAATTTTTGTTTAGATTTTTCTCGTACTATTTCTTTAATAACTCGTTCTAACTCATTAACATCTACACGTTCTAGTATTTTTAGCGCATCTGGATGAATTTGAAAACCCTTGTTTAAGGCATAATTGATTGCAAAAACTACATCTTTTTCCATCATCAAAAAATATTAGGAGTTTTAATTAAATCTGCTCGCTACAAACCCTCAAATACCCTGTTTAAAGAAAAAACCCATGAAAAATCAAATTCGAATTATAACATTCTTCATTTTTGTTGGATTATTTTCTGCATCTTATTTTATAGGTTCTCTAAGCGAAGTTTCTCATGAAGACGCAATGGCATTTCAAGAGGAATTTAATAATTTAATTGGGGATATTGATGGAATTGGAATATTTCTTCATAATTCTGTAGTTGCTCTACCAATGTTTATTCCTGGTTTTGGGGTGGCATGGGGATTTTTTTCATCTTGGCAAACAGGACAGGCATTTGCAGCTTTAGCATTACTAAATCCAATAATTGCTAATATTCATCCACTCACTATTCTATATGCATCTCCATTTGGGATAATGGAATTAGCAGCTTACTCTATTGCAATGTCTCGCAGTCTACTATTAACTCACAAAATTATTAAAAAAATCCCTATCAAAACTGATTTTAAAATAACTGGTATTGAAGTTGGAATAGTCATGGGCCTTCTAATTGCGGGCGGTTTCTTGGAAGCACATATGATTGAATATGCAGAAGAAGCAGGCCTTGTAATGGAAATCTAAACAATGGTTTAGATATAATATATAATTCATCTAAAATAATTTAGTAGCAAATTATAAACCAAATCAAACTATGAAAATAGTATGAAATTATCAATAATAATTCCATTTTTTGTATTAAGTTTAATCTTTATTGGAACATCATTTAGTGAATCATATGCTGATTTAGTAGCAAATACACCTTATCTTGTAGAAGGGGCTGGTTTTGCAGTTACTGAAAAATCAATAAAAATTTCTGAAATTGATTTACTAATGTCAGTTGGGCAAAAGGTTGGAAGTAGTAATAAGATTGTAGTGGAAGATGGATTTGTAACAATTAATGAATTAGATTTTGATGCTACTAATATCTCTGGTAATTTGTTAAGAGATGGCCGTTTTATTAGATTAATGGGTACTGCAGAAAACTCAATTGGTAATGAAGCTTCCATTAGTTTCTTAGGTAGATTAGTTGAAAACAGTGTTGAAGGTTCAATCTATACATTCACGGGTAGATTAACTCAAGGAGGCGAATCAAATAAAATAATCTATACAACAAAAATTTCAACACTGACTGGAACAGTTCCTACAATCTCATCTACTACATCAACAACTAGCGCCAACCAAAATCAACAAAACGAAATTATTATTAATATTCTAAAAGGTTCATCTAATCCAAGTGATTCTAATTATATTCAAAAAACAGT
>JAQBHA010000078.1:0-16606 GCA_032128215.1 Nitrososphaerota archaeon
CCCTCTGTGTTTTGTGAAATCTCTCGCACTTTAGCTACAAGTCCAGGTGAAATAATATCGGTAAGATCCATAGCAGTTCGATAAATCAATTTCAAGCTTAATACTACAAGTAAAATTCCTAAAACTAGGGCTGCAATAAAGTCTCCTTGGTAAAATCCAGTAGTTACAAGCAAGATTCCACCTATTGCAACAATAGTCGAACCAAGATCCATTATTGCATGGTAAAAGTCAGCCTTTAGTGTAGTACCACCAATTTTTTTGATGGATTTTCCTAAAAGGACAATTCTAAAAACATCAACGCCTATTGTGTATAAACCAGCAGTTATAGCTAAGACTCCAGGTAATATTTGAGGTTCTGGACTATAAAGACGAATTATTGCTTCATAAATGAAAAAGGCAGCAATTAGTAAAATGGCTATTCCGCCAAATAATCCACCAAGTGATTCAATTTTACCATGTCCATAAGTATGCTCTGCATCCGGAGGTTTAATTGCCCATTTTGCAGCTAAGAGCAGAACCACTGTCACTACACTATCTAAGAGGGCATGAACACTATCTGTAATCAGAGCTAGACTATTGAAAATTAGACCAAATGTCATTTCAACTGCAAAAGCCGATAATATTGCAAAAAGCGAAATCTTGAGAACCTGAGTTTTTTGCATAACCATGGTTATCTTACCATTTTTAGGCAGTTACTTATCTTATTACTAGTCTTCTAATTTAAGACAAATTATGCGATAATGTTATTTGTCTGAAAGACATTTCTTTCTTTTACGGAGTTAATTTGTTGAAAATATGTATCATCATTATAGCATTAATGCTACTTTTACCAATCTTTTCTAGTTTCAAGGCAGAGGCAACTCATAATCCCAATCTCTATGTTTCAGCTGAAAATCCGCTTTATGAAAACCATTTTGCAGGTTCTATGGTAATTGAAGTAGTTGTAAGTGATCCAAATTATAGTGATGTTGGTAACGCAGAGGGTGAACCAGATGTTACACTAAATGGTAAAGATCTAAGGATGGCTCAAGCTACTGATGGAAAATGGTATGCATATTTTGCAAATATCAATGCAGCAAAAAGGGCAGATCAAATAGTTTTAAATGCAGGTCCGGGAGCTATTGGAAAAAGTTTAGACTTTGGCATTTTTTGTAGTAGTAGCACTACTTCATCAGTTTTAGGAGTAAGTTTTTCTGACACAGAAGGAGTTGCAGTTCCAGGCCGTATTGGTCTCTCAGATTTTACAAATGGGAATGCCGCTTTTACAGCATGTACATCATCTCCTACCGGTGGTAATGAAAATAATGTGGTGCGAAATGCAAGATCAGTCAATACAAATCCATCGGTACAACCCGGTCAAATTGGTATTGATATAGATGCATGGCCAATCATTCAATTATTTTCTTTTAGTAATAGTGTTGAAATTAAATTTAATCGAGCAGGTGGAGTAGAAAAGATTAATCTTGCATATGATGATATACCAAACATTTCATTATCGACAGATAGAAATGGATATCCAAATAACGCAGAAGTTTTCTTAACTATTACTGATATCCAATTAAACCAAGATCCTACCGATGAAGATTCATGGACATTTAATATAAATTCTCCAGAAACGGCCTTTTATCAAGCATTTACTGAATCTGGTTCAGACTCTGGGAATAATAGTCCAGGTTTAATAAATTTAGTTCCACATCTCTCAAGTCTAGGATTTGAAGATAATGGAAAATTAACTATTAATCTTGGAAATGTTGCAAAATTAAAAACTAATGACAAACAACCAAACCTTTCAGTTTCAGATACTATAACCACTTTTTCTCAAATTGTTACAGTTGTAGAATCTGAACCCAATTCTGGAATATTCGAAAATTTTGATTCAAATAATGAATCAACTATTGGGATTTTAGGAAATGCTCCCAGGGGCCAATCGGCTATAATACAATATAATGACAAATCATCTTCAATTCTTGTTGGCCCTTCTACTGCATCAATATCAATGACTCCCAAAGGTGGCCAATTTAATGCAGGTCAACAGGCTCCAGTAACAGTAGTAGATAATGATCAAAATGTAAATTCAGGTTCAAAGGACATCCTGAATGTTTTTAGAAGTACTGCAATTATTCCTACTCTGCAACTAGGTCAACCCATAACTCTTGAGAAAACGTCTAGTCTGAAATTCTATACGATTTCGACCGACCCTCTAAATGGGGGATTTTCAGTAGATTTTTCAGTCCCAGATAAAAATTCTGATAGGCTAATCATAAACACAGCTCCCATAGGTACTAACGCATTTGAAGTGATTTCCTTGAACATGGGAATTACTGCTGATAAATTACAATCATTATTCATAGATGATAGCTTGCAAAATAATATTGGAACAAATTGGTTAAACTTTGATCTAAAATCATTTGAACACCAATTAGGCGTTTCCTCATTTTCTGATATTAGTATGTCATTACATTTTGGCGGACTGCCTGGAACAACGATCGTACAAATTTTAGATCCGGGAGATATTTCATCTGGGAGCGGTTTAATACAACTAGATGACGTTGATATAGTTGCAATAAATTCGGTTCCAAGCTCATCTTCAGTTTTTTTGGTAATCAATTTTGATTCTACTGCTAACACAGTTTCTACTGGTATGATTTCTAATGAAAATGACAGTCAACCAATTGTAATAGATTTTTTTCTTTTGGGCAAAAAAATAATCAGGATATTAATAATGCAATTTACAGATTTGAATTAGAAGAGACTGCAAACAATTCTGGAATTTTTGTTGGAACAATAGAGTATGCAGTTACTAATCAGATTAATATTTTAGACCCATCTTTAATCGCATCGCTTAGAACTATCGATGATAGAATAAAATTTTTAGTTAATAATAGATTGATAGATGAGAAAGGAATAAACATTGCATACTCTGATATTTCTGGAGTTGGCGTTACAATCAGTACCTCGACTAAAACTGATATTAAAACTAATTCCGGAACTGTATACTTTACATCTAATACTTATCGATTTGGCCAACCAGTATTTTTTGTTTTAAAAGATTCTGATCTAAATCTAAAACATGATACAATTGAATCATATCAAGTTGTAAATGATCCTAACTCCCCCAATGTTGATACTGTTGGAACATTAAATGGAGATATTTTAGTAGAAATCTTAATCAAAGATTTTCGGTACAAGCGTTGTACAATAAATGGAGTTGAACATGGGGGGCTTGCATCAACTGGATTTATTCTTGTAGAAACTACATCTAATTCGGGTATTTTTGAGGGAAGTTTTAAACTGCCTACCCAAATCTGTGATAAAACAGGCACCAAATTAATTTCTACTGCAGGTGGAAGCCTTGACGCAAAATATAATGACTTTAGAGATTCTTCTGGAGAACAAAATATTTTCAGTGCAACTAAACCTGATTCTTCACTAATAGGAGAAAATCTCGCAAGCCTAAACTCGAAAAAATTTGTTATTCCAGAGTATAAGAAAACAACTGATGTAATTCTAAGTGGTAAAGTAAATAATTATAAACAAGGAACTACCCTTGACATAATTCTTATTGGACCTGATTTATCATCAGAAAAATTTAGTGTGTTTGCAACAAAGAACGGAGAATACAAAGTAGTTTTTACCTTATATGATTATTCATTACTTGGTAATTACAAAGTAATTGTGAATTATCTAGATTCTCATATTGGAGATGAAGTATTTCATGTCTCAAAATTTTTGGTACCTGAATGGATAAAAAATAATGCAAGGTGGTGGTCTTCCGATCAGATTTCAGACGCTGAATTTATCAGTGGAATACAACATCTAATTAAAGAAAATATAATTGTCATTCCAGATTCGGTTAAATCGCAATATACCGGACAAAACATTCCATTATGGATTAAAAACACTGCAGAGTGGTGGTCCCAAGACATTGTTTCTAATGATGAATTTGTTGCAGCATTAGAATTTTTTATAAAGAATGGCATTATTAGACTATAAACAAGTCAACTTTTCTTTCATTTAATACATAAATACCCATGATCCTAGATAAAATCCAGCAAATGAGCCCGTTAGGACGTTTATCATTGATAATTTTATCATTTACCATTTTATCATATGGACTAATGGGCGCAATCAATGCTCAAACTCCTCCTACAACATCAATTCCACCTCTTTCAGTTAAGACAGATTTATCTTTGTACGCAGATGGAAACACAATTACCGTTTCGGGTTTTATTAAAGAGCTTAACAAAGATTATCCAGTTCAACTTACTATCCAAGTTTTTGATTCAACAGGAAATCTTGTTAGAATCGACCAAGTTGTCCCAAACGCAGATGGGTCTTTTGAGACAAAATTCATTGCTTCAGGAACTTTCAAAGTGGGAGGAGAATATACCGTTCAAGCATTTTATAGTGGTCAAAAAGCCAAAGCTATATTCCAATTTGCTGGAGGTTCAGGTTATACTCCACCCCCACCTCCACCACCAAAATGTGGCACTAATCAAGAACTAGTAGATGGAGTATGTGTAAATAAGCAAACGACACCACCTCCTCCACCACCAAAATGTGGCACTAATCAAGAACTAGTAAATGGAGTATGTATTGATAAGGAACCAACTGTAACACCCCCACCCCCACCACCTACATGTGGTCAAGGCACTCATTTAGAGAAAGGAAAATGTGTTCCTGATGAAAGTGGTGGATGTCTAATTGCAACTGCAGCATTTGGTTCTGAATTAGCACCACAAGTTCAAATGTTAAGAGAAATTCGAGATAACACTGTACTTGGCACTTTATCTGGAACTTCCTTTATGACAGGATTTAACACATTCTATTATTCATTCTCACCAACAATTGCTGATTGGGAACGTGCAAATCCAATATTCCAAGATGCAGTTAAGATTACCATTACTCCAATGCTAATGTCACTTTCGATCCTCAACTACGTCGATATAGATTCTGAGGGAGAAATGTTAGGTTACGGATTAAGTTTAATAATCTTGAATCTCGGAATGTACTTTGTAGCTCCAGCTATTGTCATAGTAAAATTAAAGAAGAGATTAAAGTAACTCTAGGATTTTTCTTTAGGTTATTATACTCAAACAAATTAGGTTGTTTTAATGCATATAGAATATGAAGAGTTTGAATCAATTGAAGATATTTTCATGTACATGTCTTCTGTAGCACCACCTATGAAAAATACTCTACCCATAAATTCCTACAAAGGTTATGTTTTCTCTTTTATTCCTCTAAGTCACTCTAATGGCGATGTTTATCTATTTATTTACACGAAAGGAAAGCTAGAAGGTAGAATTTTAGAATTTGATACAAATACTCACTCTTATAAAAAAGTCGATTCAATTGAAAGAGCCGATAAAAATTATTTTATTGTTCTAACACCAAAAAGAAATACTATTGCTGATGTTGCACTAGAAAAATTATAATCTTTTAGTTTCTATCTTAGGGGCACTAACTGATCTACTTCTTGCATATTTTTCTACAATTTCGTCTGGCATTCTTCCATTGAAAAGATCTTTGCAAAGACCACGCAAGTATCGCATTATAGCCCATGTTCCTGCTTTAATTATGCCATACATGAAAACCTTCATTGCTGGTCCGTAGGTTTTATTCCTTAGAATAATTGGAATAATATCATTAATCACCCGTAAGTTATTTTCCCAACACTTCCAAAATAAAGTGAATTGTGCCTCATTTAGATTGCCAAAATGCATTGAATTTTTTTCGCTAAAATCTTGATACAGTAACGGAGCAACAAGACCTCTAAAGTTAGTTACTCTAAAATCTGTCATCATATCTATTGTATCTTGAACATCATCTGGTGTTTCATCTGGCCAGCCAATGATTATAGTTGCAGCTGGGAACCAATGATTCTCATTAAGTATTCTGGCCCCCTCTCTTACAACACTTCCCCATTCATCAGTTGAAAATGGCTTTGTCTTGACTCCAAGATGTTTTTTGACCATTCTTGGAGATACTGTTTCTATTCCAAGATTTGTAGAAAGCCACCGTCCATTTTTTTCCATTTCATTTATTTGAGAAATATCATGAAGAAGTTTCGGATCTGCTGCTACTGCTGAGAAAGTCATATGAGTAGTACCAATAAAGTTTGGACCTAAACTTTTCAGACCTCTCCATAACTCAGTAATAGCATCTCTATTGGGTACAAATTCTCTATTATCGCATCCATAAAGTAACATTTCATCTGAATGTAGCCAAATGGAATCAAAACCATAATCTAGATTTATTTTTGCTTCATGTTTTAATCTCTCAAGAGGTAAATCTTTTTTAGATCTTTTATTTACATCACAAAAATCACACCCCCTCCCACATCCACGCATTGCTTCAATTAGTGAATTGACTGTAGGCCCTTCAATAATTGGAATGTTTTGAATGTTTTTAACAAAACAATGCATTAATTCAGGAGCATCTCCTTTCTCTAAATCATTAAATAAATCTAAAGCTAATTCATCAGCTTCACCAACTACCACCGTATCGATTCCATGAATTTTCATTCTGTCTGTTTTTGCAAGCTCCCAAGCCCCATTTCCCCCAACAACAACTTTAAAGCCATATTTTTTCTTCAATTGAATTATATTTGCACACATTTTTTTGAATTTCATCGCGACATAGGATAATTTTTCTGGCGACATTGTTGTTGTAACTGGAGCCATTCCAAGCGGATCCATTACATTAATTCCTACTACTTTTGTATCTGGACCAATGGATTTTTCAAGATAATCTGGATTTGCCACAAAAACCTCATTCTTTTTGTAACCTTGGAGTAGTGCACTCTCTACCCGTCGTAACCCAACCTGAGCTACCTTTGCTTCACCAGTTACTGGATCAGTCTCCACAGGGGGACAAAAAACTTTGTCAAAAACCCATTCTGGAAGAACTTCATATGGTCCACACGCAATAAATCCATAAAGAAAATTCCCTCTATAATTTGTCATCAGACTACGGTCTGCAGTAAGAACTATTCGCTTTCCTGACACCGACTAAAACTCCTTTCTACATGATATAAATCATTTACGAAAGCATTTCACTAAATTACTTATCTAGGAATGATAGAATAATCAATTATGAAAGAAATTAGTGAACCTAGACATCTTGAACCTCACCTAAATGAATCAAGCTCTATGCGTGATTTTATTTTTGGTTTTGGCGATGGAATAAATACTTCACTAGGAATTGCTGCAGGAGTAGGCGGGGCTGCTGTTTCATCAGATCTTATTATTCTTGCAGCATTGGTCGCAATGTTTACTGGAGCAAAGGCAATGGCAGTTCAAAATTATCTTGCAGTAAAATCACAACGTGAATTATTAACTTCAGAAATTAAAAGAGAAAACTGGGAAATTGAAAATAAACCTGAAGATGAAAGAAAAGAAATTGAGGATATCTACAAAGCTAAGGGTTTTTCAGGAAATGATCTTAAAATGATTGTAGATAAAATTACTTCGGATAAAAAAGTCTGGTTAGATACTATGCTCACAGAGGAATTAAATTTGAATTTAGAAATTCTTGGTAATCCAATTAAAAGTGCTCTACGAATGTTTGGTGCATTCTTAGTTGGAGGAATCTTGCCAATAATTCCATTTTTCTTTAGTTCAGGATTTACTCCTCTTTTTATTGCAATAGGGATGAGTCTTACTGCATCATTCATAGTTGGTGCAGTAAAATCAAGAATGGCAAATACGAGTTTTATTAAAGGAGGAATAGAGATGGCAGGTTTGGGAACTGGTATTGCATTAATTGGATATGGAATTGGTAGTGAATTATCTAGTCTAGGCATTGTTAATGTTTAGTTCTTTTAAGATTAACCCTGTTAGCAATACTTGCTGCCATGGCCCCTGCTCCTATCCCATTATCTATATTTACAACTGCTAATCCCAAGGAACAACTTTGTAACATTGAAGCTAATGTTGCAATACCCTTTTCACCATAACCATATCCGACAGATGTGGGTACTCCAATTACCGGTACATTAACTGATGAGGAGACTAGTGTTACTAATGCACCTTCCATGCCTGCAACTACTATAATCGAGTCAACTTCTTTTTTGATAAATTC
Organism: Nitrososphaerota archaeon; assembly: GCA_032128215.1. Taxonomy (GTDB): domain Archaea; phylum Thermoproteota; class Nitrososphaeria; order Nitrososphaerales; family Nitrosopumilaceae; genus CSP1-1. The sequence goes on from JAQBHA010000078.1 coordinate 8,086, forward strand.
CTTGAGAACCGGAAATATCCTATGTAATCCTGCTACGCCAACATCGTAACTACAAATACAATGACAATTCATTGCTTCGCACATGAGCCTAGCTTCTTCGGCCACACCTATATCAGAAGTACCTGCAGTTAAGATTCCTATCTTTCCTTTATTTTTTTTCAATGGTTTTTTGAACAAAAAAATGGATGTTGAATTTTTCCCAATTTCAGTCTTTAATCTACTTTTCTTAGCAAATTCTAATATTTTATTATAATCATTTTTTTTTAATCTTGAAACAAGTATAGAATTAGATTTTTTTAAAACTCTTTGAATAATTTTTTTTATTTCACTTAATTGTTTATGTTCTGCAAATATTACTTCGGGTATTCCATGTCTATGTTTTCTTCCAGTATCAATTTTTGCAAAATCTTCTATTTTTTCAAGAGAATAAAGTGATAATAACTTACGGGCATTGGGTACAGTCATTTTCCCAGATTTTAATGAATTAAGAATTTCATCTAATTCCAATATTACTCAAACGATTTAATTCAGTTAAAAATCTAATTAGATATTTAAATTCGAAATGGCATTTTTTACACTTTCTGCTGATTTCTGAAGGCTATTTTTTTCTTCATCGTTTAGATCTAACTCAATTATTTTTTCAACGCCGTTTTTACCAATTACAGCAGGAACTCCCATAGTAATATCTGAAAATCCATATTCACCATCTAGCGCTGTCGCTACTGGGATTATCTTTTTTTGATCTCTTACCACAGCTTCTATAATCGTAGAAATTGCATTACCAGGTGCATGTATAGTAGCACCTTTTTGCTCAATTACTTTTGCAGCGACTTCTCTAGTATCTTGTACTAGTGTATTGAGTTTATCTTTTGTAAGAAGTGAAGTTAATGGGATTCCTGAGACGGACGAAAATCTTGTTAACGGTAACATATTTTCTCCATGTTCTCCTATCACTAAAGCACGAATTGAACTTCGTGAATGTCCAGTTGCTTCATGAATAAATTGAATGAATCTTGAAAGGTCTAACATATTTCCCATGCCAAATATTCTATTTCTATTAAAACCTGAAACTTTGTATGCCACGTGAGCCATAGGATCAAGGGGATTTGTAACTGGAATTATCATGGCATCTTTAGAATATTTTTTTATATTTTCTACTACATCTTTTACAATACCAGTATTGATTTTCAAGAGATCCATTCTAGTCATTCCTGGTTTCCTTCCAGAACCAGCTACTACTACAACAATTTTAGAATCTTTCATCTCCGAATAATCGTTTGAGCCTCGTACTTCGACATCTATTCCTTTTTCAGATAACATATGATTCAAATCCATTGCTTCTCCTTGGGGTAAACCTTTGACAATATCCAGTAAAAGAATTTGTTCATCTAATTTCTTAATTGCTGTAAATAGGGCTGCAGCAGCACCTACTTTTCCTGAACCGATTATAGTAATCATGCCATGCGGTCTTAATACTCAATAATTAAATCTAGTGGATTTTAAATTCTTTTCAACAGAATTTATATTCATTTTACTGATCTGAAAATTATGGTAATTGTAATTGATTCTCAGATTGCAGGAATATCTGGAGACATGTTACTTTGTGCATTGGTGGATTTAGGTGCAAATAAATCAAAAATTATCAACGCAATTAAAATTTCTGAGAAAAACATAAGCGGTTCAACTATTAAAAATATTGATTTTGGTAAAGTAAAAAAAAATGGCATCGAAGCAACTGAATTAATTCTTGATATTGAAGAAAAAACTCATGAACGTAAAGGAACTGAAATTCAAAAATGCATTGAAAATTCATTAGATGAAATCGGTCTTTCAGAAAAAGCAAAAATATTTGCAAAAACAAGCATTGAAACTCTAATGAAGGCTGAATCGAAGATTCATGGATCTCCTTTATCATCAGTTCATTTTCATGAAGCGTCTAGCATTGATACTGTAATTGATATTATAGGAACTGCTACTGCAATTGATGACTTAAAATTGTTTGACGATGAATTTATTTCCACTCCAGTTGCAGTAGGTGGTGGAACTTTAACGTTTTCTCATGGAACAACTTCTAATCCAGCTAGCGCTATTTTAGAAATTTTGAAAAACTCAGAAATAATTATTTTGGGAGGACAAGTAAATGAAGAATTGACTACACCTACAGGAGCAAGTATGTTAACCAACCTAACCAACACATGTTTAGATTTTTATCCAAAAATGAAAGTAAATTCTATAGGTTATGGAGCAGGCAAGAAAAATTTCGATGGATTTTCAAATGTTTTAAAAATTATTCAAGGCGAAAAATCCAGATACTTTCAACAGGATGTGGTTCAAGTCTTAGAAACAAATGTAGATGATGTATCTGGGGAATTATTAGGAAATTTAATTGAAAAAATCATGTCTTATGGCGCAAAAGATGTTACTATTACTTCAGCAATTTCGAAAAAAGGTCGACCAACTAATCTTGTTTCTGTTATTTGTGATTTTAAATCTATGAATTCAATAATTGAATTATTGATTTCAGAAACAGGTACACTTGGAGTTCGAGTTCGTACTTCCGAAAGATACACTGTCCCTAGAACAATTGAAAAAATATCTATCAAAATTCAAGGTTCAATTTTTGAGGTAAACTGTAAAATCGTTTATGATGGAGCTTCAATAAAAAATTTTAAAGTAGAATCTGATGATATTAACTTAATTTCAAATACAATTAATCAATCATTTAAAAAAACTGAGGAATTAATTCGAATATCCATTAAGGAACACCTAGGTCTAAAATGACAAAACTAAATGAACTCATTAATTGGTTTAATGGCAAAAATAAAGTCTTGGTAGCCCTTTCTGGTGGTGTAGATAGTGCCTTGGTTGCATATGCAGCATTTCAAAATTTAGGGAGTTCAGCTACTGCTGTTACTGCCGATTACAAAACTCTTTCACGAGACGAATTAAGTTCTGCACAAAGCGTTTGTAATGAAATTGGAATTAAGCAAATTATTATTAATTATGATGAATTAGAAAATGAAAATTTTGTTCGAAATGACAAAAACAGGTGTTTCTATTGTAGAGATGAATTAGCAAAAAAACTTTTGGATCTTGCAAAGAAACTTGATGTAGATACCATTGTAGATGGAACTCAATCTGATGATTTGGACGATTACAGACCAGGAATTAATGCACTCAAATCAAATGGAATTCAAAGCCCATTATTAGAAATTGGATTTACAAAAGAACAGGTAAGAGATGAAGCTAAAAGTATCAAACTATCAGTTTTTGATAGACCATCTAATTCCTGTTTAGCTTCTCGTATACCCTGGGGGCAGAGGATAAGTGCTGAGCGACTTACCCGGATTGAAGTGGGCGAATCAATTGTAAAACAAACACTTGGTGCAAATCAAGTTCGGGTAAGAGATTTCGACGGAGTAGCAAAAATTGAAGTTGGTAAAAATGAATTGGAACTTTTTTCTAATAAATTAAAAATTGACGAAATTATTTTAAAATTAGAACAAATTGGTTTTAAGTCTGTGATAATTGATCCAGAAGGATACAAATCTGGGAAAATCAACGTAATAGTTGATTGATCTATCTAGATAACGCCGCTTCCACGCCTCTTTATGAACAGGTTTTTCATGAGATGGTTCCTTTTTTACAAGATCAATTTGGAAATCCATCATCAATTCACAAGTATGGCAGAACTGCACAAAGAGCAATTCAAAATTCCAGAAAACAAATCGCATATTTAATAAATTCTGAACCAAATGAAATTCTCTTCACATCTGGTGGGACCGAATCTAATAATACTGCACTCTTTGGTTTAGCTCACGCAGCAAATGGCAATCATATAATTACTTCATCAATCGAACATGAGGCAATTTTAGAACCATGTAAGAAACTGGAAAAAGAAGGATTTGAAATTACATATATCCCTGTAGATAATTCAGGTTTGGTAAATTTAAAAGATATTGAAAAATCAATCACACCTAAAACTTGTCTTGTCAGTATTATGTTTGCAAATAATGAAGTAGGAACAATACAACCAATTCAAAAGATTTCTAAAATATGTCATGATAATAGGATAGTTTTCCATACTGATGCAGTTCAAGCAATTGGTAAAGTCAAGATAGATGTCAAAGATTTGGATATTGATTTGTTATCTATATCATCTCATAAAATTAATGGACCAAAAGGAGTAGGCGCTCTCTACATAAAAAATGGGATTAAACTTAATCCTCTCATTTTTGGAGGTGGACAGGAAAATGGTATGAGATCAGGTACAGAGAATGTAGCAAGTATTGTTGGATTTGGTAAAGCATGTCAACTTGCTCATGAGAATATGGTCCAAAATATTTTACACCTAAAAAATATTAGAAATAATTTAATTACAAAAGTAATGAATGAGATACATTTGGTAACGTTAAATGGCCATTCTGACCAAAGAATAGCTAACAATGCACACTTCACATTTTTTGGTGTAAATGGAGAAGATCTTATTATCAAACTTGATGAAAATGGAATTGCTGCATCAACAGGTTCTGCTTGTTCTGTTCTAGTGCAAAAGGAATCTCATGTTTTAAAAGCAATGGGGTTTTCTCGTGATCAAATTGCTGGTTCTCTACGTTTGACAGTTGGCATATCAAACACTGATTCTGAAATTGAAAAAACTGTTGAAATATTAAAAAAAGTAGTTAAAGAACTCCGAGCATTTTCTCCTCTTAAAGAAAAATACAATTTTTAGAAATTCACATTAATAGAATTTTGTTACTGGTACACGGTATTTTAATGATAGGAGTATTATGGAGCTGATCCCTACAATTAGAATCAACATGGCAATACTTCCAAACTCAGGGATTACAAAAGTTCCAATAATCTCAATATCTGAATCTCCTTCTTCAAATTCTATTGTTATTTTCCTTGAATCTATATTACTGTCAATTTCCTTGTATGGTACCTCTACTCCGTCAATTAGAATAATAAAACTATCATCAGTACTATCATTTTTTTTCGCATCTATTGATTTGCGGGGTAAATCTAGTAAGATAGAACCATCTTCTTCAGTTTCTACGATAACAATTAATGCAAAAATTTCTGGATCAATTATCATATCTTTTATGGTTGCCCCTTTTACTGTATAATGTACATCAAAGGTCCCATACTTTCCTGCATTGACCTCAAAAATATCAATTGTCTCTCTAACAGAAAGTTTAGTATTGTATTTAAAATCTGTTTCAACCATGTAATTAGCACCATACGATGCTCTTATGACATAAGTTCCATCTTTTTGCCATAGTGGTCCTTTGGCAAGCATCGTATGTGTATATTTTCCATCTTGTGCAACAGTGATTTGTGCAATATCTACCAAATTACCTGAATAAAAAACTTGTAATGTAATTGGAGTATCCACTATAATAGATGTAACATTTCCAGAAATAATAATTGCATCTCCTTCTTCATATGAATTTTTAGAAGTTGTAATTGAAAGTAATTCTGTAGTTTGTGCAAATGCTGAGAATGCAGATAAAGACAATATCATACTAGCTAAACATAAAGCAATACTATATTTCATAAAAGAATTAGCCACAATTTGTATATTTCCTTTACTATTTAATTATGAATCTAAAATAAAAAATGAAAAAAGATAAAGATCTTAGTATTTTGGTAATACGTTTAATCTTGTTCTTGAAGATACAGCAATTATTGATATAATTGCGATTGCGAGAATTAATGCTGCAATAGCGCCAAACTCTGGTATTGCGAAGGTACCGATTATTTCTATCTCTTCTGCTCCGTTAGGGAACATTATTGTAACTGTTCTTGTAGTAGATGTAACTGATTCTTCAGAGTCTCCCTCTTCTCCATCCACTAGAACAAAGAGTGGGTCAGCATTTGATTTTGTATCTAGTACATTTCTTGGAATCTTAAGTGTTAACGTTCCATCACTACTAGTGTTGATTTTAATTGTCATTGAGGTTGTCTTCTGATTGATGCTTGCACTAGTTACTGTTCCACCAGTAATACTGTAAGGTACGCAATGATTGCTTAAACCTATTTTTGCAGCTAATTCACCTGGGGCACATTGGCCACCGCTAGCAGATCCTCCAGTTAGTTGGACTAGAGCTTTATTGTTAATCTGTTGGTTTCCATATGTTACTTTGATAGTATAGGTACCGTCGTATTTCCATGAAGCTCCTGAAGTACTTAGCATTGTCTTATAGGTTCCATCACTGCCGATTTTAAGTTGATCAACTGCAACTATGTTATTGAATGGTGGTGGACCAATTACTACTAATCCAATCTCAGTTCCTGGTCTAATTCCAGCAACACTGCCTTCAATTGTGATAGTTGACTTGTGATCATATACAGCTTTATCCGTCCAAACCCTGATAGGTATATCTGCTTGTGCAGATTCCTCTTTCTTCATTTTAGAGTCTGCTTGATCAAGACAATCTGGACAAGCCAGTTCATCATAGAATCCTTGAGCAAATACTGCTGAAGTAGAAGTTGCTAATACTGCGCTTATAATGGCTATTGCCACATACGACGTACGTGTATTCATCTTGTTTGCGGTTGAGTAAATTGGCTATTTATGTATATTTAAAAAATGAAAAAAGATGAAGATTCTAGTATTTTGGTAAAATACTTAGTCTTGTCTTTGCAGATACTGCAATTATGGATATGATCGCTATTGCCAGAATCAAGGCTGCAATTGTACCAAACTCTGGAACTACAAATGATCCAATAATCTCAATTTCTTCAGCACCATCTGGAAATGTTATTGTCAAAGTCCTATCTGTAGAAGTGGTTGTTTCCGTAAATTCTACCTCTTCACCGTCAATTAGAACAAAGAAATCATCGTCTTCTCCATTGATTTTTGCATCGATCAAAGCTCTTGGCAATGTGATAGTTAATTCGCCATCGCTTGTAGTTTTGATTGCAATAAGCAATGAATTTGCTTCGTCATCTGGGGTTACACTAAGGACGCTACCTCCCTTAATTGTATAGCTTAGAACAAAGCTAGTTCTATCTACTTTTACTGTTGTTGATGGTTTAGGAGTTGTACCATCTGAACCACCAAACTCAAACGTTGTTTCTGCTGTTCTAGATTGAGTGCCATATAGTACCTTTACAGTGTAAGTTCCCTTTGATTTCCATAAGGCGCCACCAGCAGAGATTTCAATACCATATGTCTTATCTGGAGAAATATCAAGCTGTTGGATTGTAACAAGATTACCATTTGCCGCAAAAACTTGAAGACTCACTGGGGTTCCTGAAAGAAGATCTCGGACTTGGCCAGAAATCATTATAGTATCACCATCGAGATAAGATTCCTTATCCGTTGTGACATCGATTCCTGAAAGGGCTAGATTATCTGTTTGTGCAAAAGCATATCCTCCACTAATGCCCGCAATAATAATTGCAAATAAAGTGAATGCTTTTAGATGAATACTCATCGTCAATATCGGGCTTAATAATACTATTTAACTTTACGCAAAAAATTCTTGACTAAATCGACGAATTATGGTAGCGTTTTCAGATTAGATATATATTAACCCGACCGTGATTTTTTTCAGTTTGTGTAAATTATTGATGCTTACAGCTAATGTTGAACTCGGGGGTGCTGTTTTTGGCAACTAAGCGGAATCCAGTTCTTGTACCAGATCATGTTTATGTCCCAAACCATGATATTATGACAATAAAAGAAGCAGAGGATATTCTAATAAAATATAATTGTAAACCAACAGAATTACCATTAATTTTCGTTAATGATCCTGCAATAATAGGTCTTGGTATAAAGCCAGGAGATATGATCAAAATTATAAGAAAAAGTGCAACAGCTGGAGAGAGCATGTATTATAGATATGTGGTAGAAGTTTAATGGTTGATTCATCCAATAAACGCTGGCCAATTATTCATGACTTACTCAAACGTGAAGGTATTGCACGTCAACATCTAAATTCTTTTGATGAATTTTTAGAAAGAGGATTACAAAGTATCATCAATGAAGTAGCTCAAATAGAAATTGAGAATGCAGAGTATCCATACAAAATCCAGCTAGGAAAAATAAAACTTCAACAACCAAGAATGATGGAACTTGATGGTTCCATTACACACATTACCCCTGCAGAAGGCAGATTACGAAACGTCTCATATTCTGCTCCTGTTATGATGGAATCTAGTGTCGTTGAAGATGGAAAAATCTTAGAATCACGTTTTGTACACATTGGTGATATTCCAGTTATGGTAAGATCAAATGCATGCATTTTGAATAATTTTTCTACACAAAAATTAATCGAACATGGTGAGGATCCACGCGATCCTGGTGGTTATTTCATAATTAATGGATCTGAAAGAGTTATTGTTGGTTTAGAAGATCTTTCTTACAATAAAATTATTGTTGATAAAGAAACTGTCGGTGGTAATATTGTTTTCAAAGCTAAAGTATACTCATCAATTGTTGGTTACCGTGCAAAATTAGAACTTGTAATGAAAAATGATGGATTAATTGTTGCTAGAATTCCTGGTTCCC
>JAQBHA010000079.1:0-10650 GCA_032128215.1 Nitrososphaerota archaeon
TGATCAATTCGAAAAAACAAATGAAAATGATTTTTTCACCAAAAATAAAAAATTCAAATGCTGGTTAGAACATACAGGAACTGAGGATAATCTTTACCTTTCAATTTACCCAATGATTGGCTCTGAGGAAAAAGAAAGAACTAGAATTGTAAACAAAGCTTTAGAACGATACAAACCAATTTGTAACTTAGAAGATTAAATAATGATATTTCTAAACAAACTTTAAGATAATTATGAAATGTCCATGCTGTGGGTCTGAAATGAAAAAAGAAAAAGAATTAAAAAATTCAATTTTGATGAAATGCGTTGACTGTGGATTGAGTGATACAACTATAAACTCATGAATTAATTTTATTCTGTGTATCAAAAAGCTGTAGTGTAACAAGATCTATTGCTTTTTTCAAGTGTTCAAACTCATTTATTGAATGAATTTGTCCTTCAATTAAAACTCGTAAAACCTTAACAATTCCTTTTTGATATTCATCTGGAGCCGAAACCTCCAAGGCATTAATTTTTGCTAAAAGATTATCGAGATCCTTTCTCATTTCATCTGGAGGGGAATGTTTTTTCATATAGGTAATTTCTTTTAGGTAGTTATATGAACTATTTACTTACAATAATTCTTCATCAATTTCTTTTATGGCATCAAGATATTGCTTACAGGTACAATCAGGAATTTGACAACTTCCTAATCTTAGAAGAGAAATGGTCTCATCAGATTGATTATGAGCCTGGTCCGTATGATGACATCTTCTACAATTCACGATTCAAAGAACATTTGACTTTTATTTAAGCCTAAAAATTTATTTTAATTCAATTTGAGATGCAATTTTAAAATATTTTTTTGCTTCCTCGACCTGTCCTAATTGTGAAAGAGTAAAAGCCTTCTTTTTTAATGCATTTATGTTATCTGGCTCTATCTCTAAAATAATATCAAAATATTCCATGGCATAAGTGTATTGTCCTAGTGAATTTAAAACCGACCCCTTTCCTGCCAGTGCTTTAATTTCGTCTTTATCAGAATCAAGGCTCTTCATAACAGCTCTATCATAATACGATAAGGCGTTCCTAAATTTCCCAATGTCCTCAAATTCACTGGCTTTTGAGATTAATTCCTCCACTGATAGACTATCAAGATAGCCTAGGTACAAATCAACTTTTGAAGAATCTAAAATATCTTCAACCTCTGAAATAAATTCTTGATCATTAATTTTACTAGTACTCCAAGAGGATGCTTTTGTTTCTAACCACTCGAGGAATATTTTTTCATCTTCAGATGAAAAATTGGAATGCTTTCTAACAATTGACGCATTAATATCATCAAAATTTTTAGTTATTTCCTTTGATGTATCTACTGTTAATGTTCTATTTTCATTATAATTTGGAGATTCTGATAGAATTATCATAGCAGAGTCTTGGAAAATCCCATTGGGAATTATTTTATTTTCATCTGACTTTCCAGATAAAATATTCAAACTATTAATGTAATTTTCATCAGAAATTTCTCGATCAAGCCACCACTTTGTAATTTGCTTAATCATCATAGTTTGAATTGGTGATTCGAGTGATACTTTTTCAACTAAAGGTAGCGGTGGTTCTTTTCCAATAGCCAGCTCATATGGAATCATTACTACCCAATCAGATCTTTGTGTATCAACTGTAGTCTTAATAGTAGAACACATGTCATCATACACTCCTTCTACACAACTATCAAACTTGTAATCTAGCCCATGAATTTCATTTTCTACTATGTCTATGTCAAATCCTAAATAGTTTAAAACAAAATGAGAAAGCTCATGGCTTAGAATCCAAACAGGATCTGAATACTTGAAATTTGGACAATCACAAATAATTATTGTGTGATTAGTACTCAAATCCTTTCCTTGATGAATGTAAAGACCTCCTATGTTCTGAGTATGTAGTTCTGCTCGTCCTTTATCTCTATCATAAACTAAAATTAAGAGATCTAAATCAGATGGTTTTTCATATTCTTTGGCAAAACTAGTTTCAGTATGACATTCGGGTTCATACTGGGAATATTTTAACTCGTACAAATCAAGATATTTTTCTGTAATCTCATTGTATTTCTCTACCATGTAATGGTGATAACCACTACATGCTGGTTCACTGGAAATAACTATTAGCTGCCATGTAATTCCAGATTGATGAAATGCCAATGATTGGCTGGGGGACAGAATTGACAAACTTAGTAAAATTCCTAGAATTAACACAAAAACGCTATTCCACACAATGCCTTCCTAAAAGAAATTCATAAAATTAGATTATGCTGTTCAATTGATTGAACATCTGGTTTACAAATGATTATGAACCAAACTGAGGGTTTGTGACTATATTCATTCGCAAATATTATAATCCCCTAATTACATTTGACCATAGAAGAACTTGGCAACAAAAAGAAAATCAAAAAAGAGAACTATAAGCAGAAAAACAAAATCCAAAGCAAAACCAAAATCTAAAGGTAAAAAACTACCTTTTGGTGGATATGCAATAAGTTTTTCAGGCAGACAAGAAACTGTTGAAGAAGTTTTTGGTAAAAGCTATATCACACCAAGTGAAATGACAAAAAGGATTTGGAAGTTCGTTAAAGCAAAGCGACTATCTAACCGATAAAATCATTCAAGTTGGATTAATTTACCAATTAAGGAACTAAAACTGCGCGTGCTTCAATTGCAGAAGTTTTGAGTTTGGCTAAAACCTCATTTGCTTGCTCAAGGGGATACACTTCTGAAATAACTTTAATATTTTTTTCATCTGCAATTCTAATTACCTCTTTCATGTCTTTTCTTGAACCGATTACAGTTCCTCGAATAGTTTTTTCTTCAAATGCTACAAAGTTTGTAATATTGCTAATTGTTCCTATAACTACTAATCCACCTTTCTTAATTGCATTGATTGCAGTATTTGTTACAATATCTGATGGAGCAAATACAATTGCAGCATCTAACAAACCAACTTTCTCTCTTAATTCCTGTAAAAATTTTTCTTGATCTTGATTAAAAGTTATAGTCATTGATACTCCTAACTTTTTTGCAACGTCCAAATGTTTTTTATTTCTTGAAATTGCAATGACATCTGCTCCTTCTAAAATTGCAAATTGAATTGCCATGTGTCCTACTCCTCCAATCCCAAAAATACCAATTTTTTTATTTTTAGATGGCTCACTTGCCTTTACTGCTTTGTATGCAGTTATTCCAGCACAAAAAAGTGGCGCAGCGTATTCTGGCCTCATTGTATCTGGAATTTTTGTTGCAAAATCTTCAGTTACAGTTACATATTCTGCATAACCTCCCTTGAGCGATTCACCTAAAACTTGGATTGATTCACAAAAGTGTTCATTTCCTTCTTTACAATATTGACATTTCATACAAGATTCAAGTAATGGAGAAATTCCTGCTCTATCTCCTATCTTAAATTTTGAAACATTTTTTCCAATCTCTACTACCTTTCCTACAACCTCATGGCCTGGTACAGTAGGGAGTGTAGGTGGAATTCCTAAATCTTTCCAATCTCCTTCTATTCCATGTAATTGAGAATGACAAACTCCGCATGCTTCAATTTTTATTAATAGTTCATTGGGTCTTTGAATTTCATGCCTATCGATTTCAGTAAGTTTTAAGGGATTAGTTTCAATTGGTCCTAATTTAGATAATACCATTGCCCTCATTTTCTCTACCACAAAAATATCAATTCTTAAACTATATTTTTACATTCCTTGATTCAGCAAGATAAGAATATACTCACTTTAGATGAAATAATTATCGTGACAGAAGAGATTTCTCCAGAGGATAATGAACGAGTTAAACTATTAGGAATCGTCTCAAAAAAAGGCCTTAAAGAATTGAACTTGGAGCAATTAAAACGACTTCAAATATTGGTAGAAAAAAAAGATTATAGCCATAATAAAAAAGCACACAAATCAAAAATGAAATTACTTGCCAGAATTAATGTGGCAATTTATGAGATTGAAGAAGGACGAGAAGGAATCTGATTTTTAAGCTTCAATTGCCTTATAATGTCTATTTTCAACCATTTGAATTAAATTTATTATGGATAGAGGTTTAGCAACAATATCCACATTTTCAAATTTTTCTAAATTCATTATCAACTGGTTTCCATAAGCCGTTGCAAAGACAATGATCTGTTCCGGATTTATCACCCTAATTTCTTCAGCTAACGTAGCCCCATCTTTTAGCGGCATATTATGATCAATTATTACTACATCATAAATATGAGATCTATTTTGGTCAAATGTTTGACGAGATCTACGATATTCATTGATACACTCAACACCATTATGGGTGATTTTCACCTTATGCCCTTTATCTTCAAATCCCATACGGTATTGCTCCGCAATATCTTCTTCATCTTCTGCTATCAATATGTTAATAGGCAATTTTTTGACCTTACTATAGTATATACTTCATAGAATTTCTTTTGTTGTTTGTTTTTTACAACAGACATTTAATGAAAATTTTGTGTATTTTTTAGAATTTCCTGATTATTTCTGAAATAATTATTCTATATTGCAAGTAACTACAAATAGATATCAGCATAACGAATTTTATGTATGAAAACAGTCTAATCCACGAAACCAGTCCTTATCTTTTACAACATTCAAAAAATCCTGTACACTGGCACACTTGGAATGAATCTACCCTAAAAAAAGCAACAGAAGAAAATAAGCCCATCTTTTTGAGTATAGGTTATAGCTCATGTCATTGGTGTCATGTTATGGCTCATGAATCTTTTGAAAATAGTGAAATTGCTAAAATTATGAATGAGAATTTTATTAATATCAAAGTTGACAGGGAGGAACGACCAGATATAGATGATATTTATCAAAAAGTCTGCCAGATTGCAACCGGACAAGGTGGTTGGCCGTTAAGTGTATTTCTAACACCTGATCAAAAACCGTTCTATGTTGGAACCTATTTTCCAATTTTAGATTCGTATGGGCGTCCTGGATTTGGTAGCCTCCTTAGACAACTTGCTCAATCTTGGAAAGAAAAACCCAACGATATTATTAAAACAGCAGAAATTTTTTTAACAAATCTTCAAAAAACAGAATCTGTTTCTACTTTAGAAAGTCTTGAAAAATCTATTCTTGATGAAGCTGCAGTAAATCTAATTCAATTAGGTGATTCAATGCATGGGGGTTTTGGAAGTGCTCCTAAATTTCCAAATTCTGCAAATCTTTCTTTTATGTTACGATATTCTAAACTATCTGGAATTTCAAAATTCCAAGAGTTTGCATTAAAAACATTAAGAAAAATGGCACAGGGTGGCATTTTTGATCAATTACGAGGAGGATTTCATCGATACTCCACTGATTCAAGATGGTTAGTTCCACATTTTGAAAAAATGCTTTATGATAATGCATTGATTCCTATTGTCTACGTAGAGGCATATCAAATTACAAAAGATCCATTCTATCTTGAAGTTGTAACAAAAACTTTGAACTATGTATTAACGGAAATGCTTTCAACTGATGGTGGATTTTATTCTGCACAGGATGCTGATTCAGAAGGAGTAGAAGGGAAATACTATGTATGGGATAAAAATGAAATTCAAAAAATTTTAGGTAATGACGCCGATGTATTTTGCCTATTTTATGATGTGACAGATGGTGGTAATTTTGAAGGCAAAACCATTTTGTGTAACAATATCCCCTTATCCTCTGTAGCCTTCAAATTTGGCAAAACAGAAGAACAAATCAAAAATATCCTCGACTCTAGTATCAAAAAGCTTCTAGATGTACGATCTATGCGAATTCCTCCAGGATTAGATGACAAAATCTTAACATCGTGGAATGCATTAATGATTAGTGCCCTTGCTAAAGGATTTAGAGTATCTAACGAACAATCATTTTTGGTTGCCGCAGAGAAATGTATTTCGTTTATAGAAGGTAATCTAGTAAAGAATGGTAATCTTTTTCACACATACAAAAATGGGACCTCAAAGATTCCGGCATATCTTGAAGATTATTCGTATTTTATCTGTGCCCTTTTAGATGTCTTTGAAATAAATCCTGAATTAAAATATCTTGAAACAGCTAAAACTTTTGGAAATTATTTAATTGAACAATTCTGGGATCCCACACAAAAAAACTTCTTTATGACCGATAAAACCACTGAAAAGTTGATAATTAGACCAAAAAGTAATTATGATCTTTCAATGCCATCAGGAAATTCAGTTGCAGCTTACAGTCTTTTACGTCTCTATCATTTAACACAGGAAAAAAAGTTCTTAGAAATTTCCTTAGACGTGATGAAGTCTCAAGCTATGATGGCAGCAGAGAATCCATTTGGCTTTGGATATCTTCTAAATACAATTTACATGTATTTACAAAAACCGCTTGAGATAACTATATTGAATCCCAAAAATACTGACATCACTAAATACTTGACAGGACAGTTTCTCCCTCATTCAATTCTTGTAAATGTAAAAAGCAAAAACCAAATAAATGATCTTTCAAAATTTCCATTCTTTGCAGGAAAAGAATTTAAAAATGAAAAAACTATTGTTTTTATTTGTAAGAATTTTACATGCTCCTTACCCCTAGAATCTATTTCCGATATAGAAGAACAACTTTAGGAATTTTTTTTAATATTAATTTCTAGTTTTTCCCCAACCTGAGGTCTGCCCATTCGGTCATATCTGCTTTTTGGCATCGTAATGGTAATTGAAGTATGTTGGTAACTCTTTATCTGGATTGTTGGTTGGGCTTGGAGTATCGCCTCTAATAATGGCGTTACTTGCTCTTTCATTTCAGGATCTAATTTTTTTGCAACAGAATCAAGTATCATTTGTTTTTGAGAGACTGGTTCTGTAAGGACATCTTCAGCTAGAGTCATTTGTACTATCTGCCCATTATCAACAATTTGCTGTATTCTATATTCTAGAACTTCTGACATCAACAAATTTTCTCTAGATTCGCATTTATCTTTAATGGTTTGAAAATCAAGAGAAAAAATTACATTATAAAGTGAAAATCTGGGCATTTGAACGGAAACGATGTATGTAATAATTTACATACATTTTGATTTAAGTTCAAAAACCTAACTAATCTTCTGGTTCGTAAATATATTAATCGTAAAGAGGACAGAATAATTAGCAAAGACGAATCTAGCTATATTGCCGAGATTGGTAAAACTTCTGAAGTAAAAGATATCATGGATATTGGAGACAGGTCTGTACGATTTGGGCTTCATCTAAATGATGCAGAATCAATAACATTTACTGATCGATTACAACAAAGACAAGAAGAAACAAAATCTGGTTATTTGGGAGCAAAGAATGCAATTCGTTGGGCATTAGATGCAGCTGGAAACACTGGTCAATACATCAAATATGTTAATATGAAAATCGATAAACATCAAGAACAAATTAATCATATCCAAGAATTACATAAAAGATTTGATCAGGAAATTGCCATGCTTCAATCTCAAAAATTAGACAAAATTAATCTTGATAAAAATTCTCTAGATGCAATGGATATTAAATCCGTTACAAACGTCCTTGATCAATTATTACTAGGAAAGCGAAACACAAAATCAAAGCTTCAAAAATTAGAGTACGAGTGTTCATTAGCCGAAAAAGAACTCGAACAACAAGAATCCCAAATTGAAGAAGTTCGTAATAATCTCAAAGAATCCATATATATTCAACCGAATGTTTTTGATAAAGGAAATAATATTACTGCCCTAAAAACTATCAACGAAGAAATAAATCGTCTAGGTAAAGAAAACGATGTCAAAAAACTATCTGATGCTATTGATGCTATAGCATCCTCAATAAGGCTCTAAGATCTAATTTTTAGATTTAAAATTTCAAGTATGTATGAATTATATTTTTTCTAAATTACTCTATCGATTGCTTTTCCATCGTATGGTTTGTAAATAACATCAGTTGCTTTTAATTCCTTTAGCTTTTTCTTAGTTGTTGGAGAAAAATCAGCAGTCACCATGATGATCTTTGCTTCTGCATCTATCTCTCTGATTTTCTTTAACGTATAAAATCCGTCATAATTTGGCATAATTACATCTAAAAATATTACATCTGGTTTTAATTTCTTGTATAGCTCAAAACCTTCTTTTCCATCTTTTGCCTTACCTATAACCCTGACTCCTTTATTTTCTAAATAATCTGAAAACATCTCTACTGTATCTGGATCATCATCGACAACTAATGCTGTGGCATTTTTTTGTACGCCAGTTTTTATTCGAGGAGTTTCACTGTCCACAGCACCTTTTTTCTCAATTTTTACTTCTCCGCCCATTTTCCACATAAACTTACATAAGCTTTGCATATTACTAGTGATTTCATCTGAATTAGTTACTAATGCAGAATCATCGCTTGCATGGATTCTTGATGTCTTTGAGGTATAACCCGACATGATAATTTGAGATGAATTACAAACTATTCTGCCTTGTGAAGGTAATTTTGCAACTTTAAAATAATTTAATCCAAGATTTTTAACACAATCAGTTTTATCAGACACTTCAAATTCCGTCATTAATTTAATTTCTACTTTGCGTTTAAGTGCTTTTTTTATGGAAGCAGGAATATCGGTATAGTACATTCTAATGAGATCAGACGTTGATGTAACTAAATACATCTCATCTTTTGTCTCATCAATAATTTTTTTGATTTCATTGTAAATATTATCTCTTCCTGAGATTACTGAGAGTTTAGGAAGATCACTCACTACACTATGTCCTTTTAGTTTTTCTAGATTTTCAATTAAACGAGATTGATTTTTTTCTAATTTTTGGATCGCAGATTTTTTCTTAGTTAAAATTGCATCAAATGTTGTTTTAGGATCATTAGCAGAAAACAAAATTGGTGATGAAAGAGTTGAAGTTACATATCCCTCACTTCTCAAATTTTCAAGTATTTTGTATCCCTTGACTCTATCAGTATTTGTAAAATGACTTATCTCACTTACTTTACCTGTACCAATCCTTAAAACTCCCACATATACTCGTGCTTCTTCTTCTGTTAATCCATAATCCTCTAGAAGTGGCATTACCTCTTCTTCTTCTGGCAGAATCAGCTCTTGGTTCTCCATATCAAATTACTGACTAATTTGTGACATATCTGCCCGTGTGTGGGTGGAACGAACGAACTTTTTGAAGAATTTTATTCGTTAGGAATGTGCTTTTCTTCAAGTTTTACCTTTTTAGGGATTTTAGGCAACTGTATGGTAAAAACAGTAGGATTGTTTCTGGCAGAAATATTGCCTCCATGTTTTTCTACAATACTAATACAGCTTGCTAAACCTAAACCAGTTCCTGTTTGTTTTGTAGTAAATAAGGGCTCAAATATTTTATCCATATTTTCTTGAGGAATTCCCTGACCCTGATCTTCAATCTCTATCAAAACATCTTCTTTCTGCTCTAAAATTCTTATTGAAATTTCTCCTATTTCATCCATTGACTGTGATGCATTTTTCAACAAATTACTGAAAACTACTTCCATCCTATATGGATCACATTTTATTGTAGCAGAATTTTTTGGCATACTTATCTTAACTGATTTTGGCAAGTCGGTACTAAGAATTGCAGATTCAATTATGGTGATGAGTGAGCTATTTTCTACTTTCAACGAGGCTATATTTACAAAATCAAGCACATCCTCAATTTGATGTGACATCCGAGAAACCGCTCTTCCAACCATTGCAATTTGATGATTAACTTTTTCATCCATGTTATCGTTTAATCTGAACTTCAATATCTCCATAGAGTTTTTAATGACAGATAATGGATTTCTGAGATCATGTGCCAAACGACTAGATAAACTACCAATAGATGATAGTCTTTCTGAAGTTACAAGTTCCTTGTTTAGCTTTTGAAGTTCATTTGACATTAAATCAATATCTCTTCCCAGTTCAGATATTTCATCATCCCCCTTCATTTCTGTTTTAACAAATTTGCCCTCTGCAATTTGGTGAGCTGTTTTTCTGAGTTTAATTAGTGGCCGTGAGATCGATTTTGTAATAAAAAATTTAAACGTTAAAGATGCTACAATGAAAATATTTAATACTATTAATATTTGCACAGTGGTATTATCCACTAGTGATTCGACAGACGCTTGTTTGCTTTTGACTTGAGGCTCAATAAAATTATTTGCAGAAAATATATTTTGATTTAGTAATTGTACACTATCTTCAAAATCATTTTTTAATTCTAATACTTGATTCGCATTATTCTCATTGGAATTTAATCTAATCATTTTGCTAGAGATTATTACCAAATTATTCCAATTTCTGGAAATATCCTCTCCATTAGTATTGAATTCAGGAAATTTCTCTTCCATAAGAATGGTATATCGAGTGAAAGATTCTGTAAACAATGATTTTGCAGTTTCAATTTCATAAATTTTATTTTCTATTTGCTCTTCATAATCCGATATTCCAAATTCATCGCTGTAATTGCCTATCGGATCTTGTAAAATCATTACTTCCAAAGTTGATGATAACATCAGGGAGGACGCTAATCTCATATCCTTTAATGCATCCCACGCTGGTAATGTCTGGGAAGTTAAATCAAGAAAGCTGTCCTGAACTTGTTTTGTATTTAAAACTGCAATGATAGATACCATTCCAATTAGAAAAATCAAAAGAATTAC
>JAQBHA010000080.1:0-10106 GCA_032128215.1 Nitrososphaerota archaeon
AATGGATTACAGGACAGCTTTCTCCTGGTCAAACTCTGAGCCCTGCAATTTCTTTCTCTTTTGATTCTGAAAAAGCATATCAAGTTAATGCGTATCTGACCTTGCTTCCACAAAATGTTCTTGATAAGAATGACCCATCTGAATATTCTCCTTTTGCCAGACCTGAAAATCATCTGGCTAGCCCATTAAAAGTAATCTTCACTATTGGTGCCCCTCTACCAAATACATCATCTGTACAAAAACAAATAGTTCCAGAGTGGATAAGGAACAACGCCATGTGGTGGTCTGAAAACCAAATTGAGGATACAGATTTTCTAAAAGGGATTGAATATCTTATAGAAAATAACATTATAATTATTTTAAATCTACCAGAATCAAAACCAATTTCAAGTTTTGTTGATCCACAAAAAGATCCTCAGCATTACATTCAACGTTATACCAATGAACCCTCCTACAAAGACTGGTTTGACAGAAACTATCCTGATTATACAATCTATGAGGCAGTTGGGCTTTCTGACCCAAGTCAAGAACTAATCCCCGACTGGATTCGCAAAAATGCTAAATGGTGAGGCGACGGATTAATTTCAGATGCTGAATTTTTCCAAGCAATCAAATATTTAGTAGAAAATGACGTAATTCTAGTAAATACGTGATATCATTTTTCCTAAATCCTTAAAGTCTATAGATTATTGAGAATAATCATGGAATTATTGAATACTCTTCGCAAGTTCTGCATAATGAAAAGTGTTAGAGAAAAGGCAAAAGAAGAAGAATCGGAAACAGGAAAAAAAGATTAGATTCCAAACTCTTAAAATTTAGATGTTCTATTCAGAAACCATAATACAAATTCGATACCAGTAATAAGAATGTAAAAATTATTCATTCTGAGATTCATTTTATTTTCCCAAATATGCTAAATTCATACAAAGTTAGAAACTAGAGTGAGTAAAACCTCAAACAAAGCAAAAAAAAGAGCCAAAGCACCTGATAATACTAAGTTGAACAAATAAGAAACTAAAAATTTCCAATGCAATGCAAATTCGTTATCATTTTGAGTCTCTTTTTGTTTGTAATTTGAGAAAATCTTCTCATTATAGGCCCTTTTTTGTTCGTAGTCTGGAACAAACAAGCGGCTTTATTCTATTTTTATTTATTATATTTGATGCCTATACAAGCTAACAAAGAAAGAATTAGAGCCATTGTGATAGATGATGACGAGGATTCCTCAGATTCAATTTGTCAAGCACTTGAAATATCTGGAATAAATGTAATAGGAAAAGGATTTGATGGAGAGCAAGCATATCAATTGTATAAAACACTGACACCTGATATTGTTATTTTAGATATGAATATGCCTAATTATGATGGAGCATATGCTCTTGAAAAAATAAAGCAGGATTATCCAAGTGCAAAAATAGTAGTAGTTACTGGTTTTACTGATTATACGTTTGAAAAAGAACATGCCGATGCAATTTTTACAAAACCCTACGATCTTGAGCCATTTATAGAGACATTGAATAAAATTGTCTTAGATACTCCAACAATAAAAAATGAGTTATTAAAAAGCGTTAAATAATTCTAAAATTCGTGTGTTATAATATTTTTTAATTTTAAAGTATTAGATACCTTTATTTCAATAACCTAAGAGTGTCAATTTGTGCGTATACTACAATTACATTGTAACAGTATAGAATTTACTCCTACGAAAAAAGAGATAAAATCAGCAGAAGAAATTACCCCTGAAACTAAACATCTTGATGATGTAGTTGTTACCTTTATTGCAGTAGAAGAAGGGGATGATAAGACTACTGCAAAAAAAGCTATTACGGAAATTAAGGATTCTATGAATAAGGTAGGCTGTAAAAAACTATTGTTATATCCTTATGCGCATCTAAGCTCAAAACTTGCATCTCCATCTGCAGCATTATCTGTTCTAAATGAAATGGAATCACTTGCTGATGATCTTGATGTTTCAAGGGCTCCTTTTGGGTGGACAAAATCTTACAAGTTAGATGTTAAAGGACATCCTCTAGCTGAAACTTCCAAAGTAATTACTAAAGGAGACGGAAAAGACGATACTTCTGAAGCAGTCAAGTCTGAATCCAAGATCAAATCCTATTGGTATATTATGACTACGGATGGAACTATGAAGGAAGTTGAAAAATTTGATTTTTCAGCACATCCGCAACTTGAGATTCTAACAAAATATGAAGCAGCAAAGAAAAGATCTGTTGATGAGTCTCCACCACATGTAAAGCTGATGAAGAAGATGGCTATTGCCGATTATGAACCTGCATCAGATTCTGGTAACATGCGATTTTATCCCAATGGCCGACTAATTAAATCTCTAATAGAAAGATACGTTTCAGAAAAAGTTCTAGATTATGGAGGATTTGAAGTTGAGACTCCAATAATGTATGACTCTCATCATCCTAGTCTTGAGAGTTACTTTAATCGTTTTCCTGCTAGGCAATACAACATTAATTCTGAAGGTAAACAACTAATCTTGCGATTTGCTGCATGTTTTGGGCAATTTTTGATGGCATCAGATTTTCAGTTATCTTATCGAAGTATGCCTTTAAGACTATATGAAATGACAAGATACAGCTTTCGACGTGAACAGTCTGGAGAACTAGTTGGCCTTAGACGATTACGTGCTTTTACAATGCCTGACTGTCATGCCTTCTGTAAAGATATGAACCAAGCAATTGATGAATTTAAAAAACGATTTGAATTATCACGTCAAGTACTTCGCGGTTTAGGATTAGTTGATTCTGATTATGAAATGGCAATACGTTTTACTGAGGAATTCTATAATCAAAATAAACAGATCATCCAAGAAACTGTCAAAAAACTAAACAAACCAGTCTTGATAGAAATGTGGAAAGAAAAATTCTTTTATTTTGTCTTAAAATGGGAATTTAATTTTATTGATAACCTTGGCAAAGCATCAGCTTTGTCAACAGATCAAATTGATACTGAAAATGGCAAAAGATACAATATAGAATTTTTTGATGAACAAAATAAACCACAGATCCCAATCATATTACATAATTCTCCTAGTGGTGCAGTTGAGCGAATAATTTATGCGCTTCTAGAAAAGGCTGCAAAGGATATCAAAGAAGGTAGAAAACCTCATCTACCTCTCTGGCTATCCCCAACTCAGATAAGACTTATTCCGATAAACCCAGAATTTTTACCATTTTGTGAAAATTTAGCTGATAAACTTACAGAATCTAAAATTAGAGTTGACATTGATGATAGAAATGAAAGTATTGGAAAAAGGATTAGAGAAGCAGAAACTGAATGGATCAGATATATTTTAGTAATTGGCGAAAAAGAAGTTAATGCCAAAGATCTTAATGTAAGAGATAGAGAAACTGGGGAAGTCAAACAAATGGTATTTGATGACTTTGTAAATGGGATACACGAACAAATTAAAGATAAACCATATTCTGGGCTTAATTCAAATCGTCACATTACATCTAGGCCACAAATTATGGTTTAACATCAATCACTTTAGGTGCGTTCAATTCAAACAGACTAATGTAGAAAACATCTGAACCTAAACTAAATTTAGAAAACAAATGGGATTAAAAATACTTGTAGCAGAGGATAGCCCATCTATTGCTTTACTTTACAAAAAATCATTGGAAAAAAAAGGCCACACTGTAATAATTACTGAAAATGGACTAAAATGTTTATACCAATATTCTGATGATTTTAAAATTCGTGGCGATGACAAGAAAAAAACTTCACTATATGATCTTGTAATTCTAGATCATAAAATGCCACGAATGGAGGGTACTGAGGTGGCAAAAGAAATCATAGAAATGAATCCAAAACAAAGAATTCTGTTTGTTACTGGGTATGTTAAAGATATGATGAAAGGAGTACGAAAAATTGGCCAAAAAATTGAATTATTACAAAAACCTTTTCCAGTTAATGCAATGATCCGCCAAGTTGAAGGAGTAAATACCAGGTGGATTAAAAAAATGGCTAAAAACACGGCAAAAGAACAATGGGATGGAGAGGAAGGACTATCAGAAGTTCTTCAATAATACAATCGCTTTGAAACATTTACATAAATTCTATACACCTTCGATTATAGTTTATTTTTTGTTCTGAAAATTCTTAATTCATAGTATTATCTTGAAAACTCATACATGAAAAAATCTACTAAAGGGGTTATTGTACTTGCTGTCAGCATTGCAGTATTCTATGGAACTATGATGTGGTTACTTAGTAATCCATTCTTATTCTAGAAAATCTAAAAATTCTTAATTCATAGACAGTTCTAGGAAAATCTTCAAAAAGGATTTTCAATATTGAAAATAATAGTCTTTCTTTATATTGTTACATGAATGATTGACAATTATGAAATTTTTGCCAATAATCTTTCTGTCATTATTTGTAGTCGTAGGCATTACAGCTACAACGAATGTATATGCTCATTAAATATGGAGATATCTGAATACGCCTATGAAACAAACTAGACTGTATATTGTAATTGGAGTAATTATTGGATTTAGTGTTGCCTTTCTTGCATTTATTGAATATCCATCTATTCTAACTACTAATGCAGAGTCATCTGATGTTTATCCTAAATTCAAAAACCCAAATCCACAAACATTATCATATACACTGATTGCTCAGGATGCAGAAATTGAAGTATCTCCTGGGGTAAGATCTACTGTATGGACGTATAATGGAACAGTGCCAGCTCCAACTCTAAGATTTAATGAAGGTGATGATGTAACAGTCAAATTTGTAAATGAGACTCCATATGCACATACCATTCATTTTCATGGAACACATGACTCTGCAAATGATGGTGTGTTTCCACAGATAATGCCTGGTGAGGAATACACGTATCACTTTGTAGCACACGAGTCTGGAATGTTCATGTATCATTGTCATGCATTTCCAACCTCAGAACATGTAAGAATGGGAATGTTTGGAGCAATGATTATAGATCCTGCAATACACCCAATGGAGCCAGCTCGAGAATACTTTTTTACTCTAAGTGAATTTGATCCAAATAACGCATTAGAATACTTTACCGAATTTTATCCAATCAATGGATACGCAAATCAATACATGGATAATCCAATTCAAGTTGTAAAAGGAGAGCTAACCAGATTCTATGTAGTAGGAATTGGCGGAGTATTACAATCACCATTTCATGTTCATAGTACCATTTTCAAAGTATACCCATCAGGAATTTTATGGAATGAACCATACTATGCACAAACCCATCTTATTGGAAATGGAGATACTGCAATAATTGAGGCAAAATGGGATAGCCCTGGAAAATATCTCTTTCATGTTCATGGTATACAAGAAGAACGTGGTTCCATGGCAATAATTGAAGTACTTGATGATGGCAATTCATTAGTACAATTAGAAACTCCTAGTAACAACAAGGGAAGCCGCTCAATGATAAAATGGCAAGAAGATTTGATAAAATCTCTTGAGCAGCCACAGCTTATTTCTTATGAGAATTTAGCAGAGCCTGCAACTATTGATGCTACAAGAATTTCAACTGATCATGTATCTATTGTTAAAGATTCTTGGAGTCCTGATATTGTAGAATCGTATGCTCCCACTGCAATAGAAGTCAATTCAGGTACTACAGTTACTTGGACAAATAATGATTTTGTAATACATACAGTTACTGATAATAAAAAATCATTTGATTCAGAATTTATTCAGGCAGGCAGTACTTGGTCACACACATTTGAAAAGCCTGGAGAATTTGATTACTTGTGTACCCTACATCCATGGATGAAAGGTTCAGTGTCTGTAAAATAGATGCCACCCCAGTAAGGTAAATTTCTTCAAAATATACATCATCAGTTAAAAAAACAAATCAAGTTCTGAAAATTCTTAATTCCTAGTTTAATCTCGGAACTCACTTAAACTCACTTAATTCATAGTGGGTATTGTGCATTATGAACACAAATGATTCTAAATCCTATTTCTTTATGAATAATTTAGGTAAATAATGTTGAATTTGGATGAGAATAAACTCGAAAAGTATAGAGAGGAAATTTTAAATGAATTTGTTCGTCGTCCAGAAATAGTTCCTGAATTTAACAGATTTTTTAACATACGTATAAAGAAATTACTAACTGGAAACAACTTGTCTGAAAATTCTTAATTCTTCTGTTAACCTTTAGTTGAATAGCATTTTTTTAGGCACAAACGGGGGGCTTTGCCTTTTTAATTAATCCAATTTAGAGATTTCATAGATTATTTA
This sequence comes from Nitrososphaerota archaeon, assembly GCA_032128215.1. Taxonomy (GTDB): domain Archaea; phylum Thermoproteota; class Nitrososphaeria; order Nitrososphaerales; family Nitrosopumilaceae; genus CSP1-1. The sequence continues at coordinate 6,263 of JAQBHA010000080.1, forward strand.
CAGAATAATCATATGATAGAATTCGTGTAATTCTTTTGAATTTATTATAGGGTGATTTTTTTATTATCTTGTGATTAGTAAATGAGCTTTCTTGATTTGTACATGAATGGGAATCCCTTAATTACAAGCCCAAGTGAAGAGGGAGCGCCATCAACTATTGTGTATGGTGTGCCTTTTGATTCCACCCACTCTTATCGTCCAGGAACAAGGTTTGGACCTGATGCCATCAGAGAAGCATTTAACAACATAGAAATCTTCATGCCCCAGTTTTCAGTTGATTTAGAATCAGTTAACATTGAAGATTTAGGAAACACAAAACACACCGTAGTAGCACAAGAAATGCTTGATATGGTATCTAAAATTACATCAGAACTACTCAAAAAAGAAAAACAAATCATAATTTTAGGTGGAGAACATTTAATCACTTTGGGAACTTATACCAGTTTTCCAAAAGAAACAGGTTACATTGTTTTTGATGCGCATTATGATCTTCGAGATGAATACGCTGATACTAAACTTAGCCATGCGGCATATTTGAGAAGAATAATCGAAAAACAAGGTTCTGATAAAATAATCCATGTTGGGGCAAGGTCATATGTTAAAGAAGAATTAGCGTTTAAAGAAGAGCATAAAGTAAAGGTAATCTCTGATTGGGATATTCGACACGGCAATGGCCCAAAGTTAGTAAAAGATGCAGTTTCAGTATTTGACAAGTTATACGTTAGCATTGATCTAGATGTATTAGACCCTGCATTTGCCCCAGGTGTTGGTAACCCTGAAGCAGTAGGGATAACTTCTAGAGAACTATATGAAATGATTTCTTCTCTTAAAGATCAAAAGATTACTGGCGCAGATATTGTTGAGTTATGTCCAACATTTGATAATGGCGCAACATCATCAATGGCTGCAAGGTTAATGTCAGCAATTATTGCTATGAATGTTAAGAAATAATTTTTTGATTACTTTGATAGCCATCTGAATTTCTCTGAAATGGCTCAGGTATTGTTGAGTTGCAATTGTTAGGTTCATTATTTGATTCTAATTTCGATTTGAAATTGATTTTATGAATTATATGTGTTGTTACGACCATATGCTAATTTTTTGAAATGTGCATAAAGTTTATTGTATGTTCAAAAAAAATCGACAGTGAACTATGCCTAAATGGCTAATTGAAAACTTTACGATGTGAATTTTTTATATATACGAACATTTACGTGAATCACGTGTTAAACAATCTTAGAGATTCACTGCAACCTTATTTGGAAAAAATTGGAAGGGGATTTGCTGCAACTGGCCTTTCTCCTAACTTTTGGACAGGAATAGGAATTGCTTTTGCATTTGCTTCCGCAATTGCGTACGGCTTGGATATTAAATTTGCACTGATCATAGGTGGAGTATTTTTACTAGTATCTGGATTTTTTGATATTGTGGATGGTCAAGTTGCTAGAGTTATTAATAAAACCTCAAAGACAGGCGCATTTCTTGATTCTGTATTTGATAAAATTGCTGAAGTTTCAATATTTCTAGGAATTTTAATTGGAGGATTTGCAGAACCGTATTTAGTATTGTTGGCAATCACATTATCTTTGTTGGTCAGTTATGCAAGGGCACGAGCAGAATCACTTGGAATAAAACTTCAAGGAATTGGCATAGGTGAACGTGCAGAAAGATTGCTTGTAATATCTATAATTGGAATGATTGGATTCATGGAATATGCCATAGTGATAGTGATTATAATATCTGGAATTACCTTAATTCAAAGAATTTTTGCCACTACAAAACAATTGAATAAATAATTTAACGTAGTCTTCCACGATCTCTTCTTCTTGCCTCTGATCTTATTTTCAGTATGCCAAAATGTATAGCACATGAAATGCAATACCATTTTAAAATTCTAGGTGCTGCAATGTAGGCTCCTTGTGCACGAAGCTCTTTTGCAAGAGTATGCTCTACTAAGTTTAATCTAGAAGTAACCTTTTTTGCCTTATCACTGGGTACCGTAGCCCCACAATTTGTACACTGGATACGTGTTGATGAACCTTTTCCACCTTTTCTACGTCCTCTACTGGCACGCTTTAATGGCATGAAATATGCTCCACTTTCTTCCTAATATGCTTGTGTTTTTAGTGATGATTTCTATGCGAATCTTTTAGTAGAACAAGAGAAAAATTGGCAAGATAGGAACATAGGGAATCTATTTCCCTTAAGATCTGTCTGACAGACCAATAGATCCTTTGGTATGATCTATTTGGGGATTATTTCCTTAAAATACTCTGCCAAAGACACAAATTTCATTTAATAAATTTAAAGTACATTTTACTAGGAATAGCATGAAAGGATTATGCCATTCGTGTTTAACGTCTAATGTGGATATCGTCATAGTTAAAGGCAAAATTTTATGTAATGATTGCCATAAAAAAATAAAGGAAAACTAATAATCTCATTAAATTTGCAGTAAGAAATGAAATTCGCTGTATTTTCTCATTGTACCATTGATACTATAGAACTTGATTCATCTTCTAATGAACAGATTGGCGGGGCTGCATGCTATTGTAGTATTACTGCAAAAAATCTAAAGTTTGATGCAGAAATTCATACCAAGTTTGGAAATGATTTTCCAAAAGAATTCCTTATAAAAAATAAAATAGAGTTTGAAAATGCATTATCTGAACAACCAACAACTAGATTTAAAATCAATATTTCAGGTTCAGATAGAACATTATCTCTTCTTAACACATGCGAACCAATAGAATATTCAAAAACAAATGTTGATGGTATTGTTATTAGTCCTGTCTATCACGAGATTACAAATAACGTGTATAAAAAAATTAAACAAGATTCAAGTTATGTATTACTAGATCCTCAAGGATTTTTAAGACAAACAGATTCTTTACAAAAGATCATTTTAGAGAAAACTGACATTGATCTATCCAAAATTTCGGCTATAAAGATTAGTCCTGATGAGCTTTTCTGCTTAACAAACAATATCGAAATTGAAGCTATGAAAAATCTTCAAAAAAGGGGGGTCGAGCATGTTATTGTCACTAATAAAAGAGAAATTGCAATGCTTGTAAAAGATAAACTCTATTCTATTACTCTTCCTAATCTTGAGTTGTATGATACAACTGGAATTGGAGATATTTTTTGCTCAACTTTTTGTTGTACCATGTTAAAAGAAAGGGATTTTTTTTGGGCATTATGTTTTGCAGGGGGAGCAGCTCAAGCAGCAATTGAATCTAAAGAAATCGGATTAGCAAAAATTCCTGCAAAAGGTGCCATAGAGACCAATGCGGCATATTTCTACAATCAAGTAAAATTTAAGCAAGTCTAGTTTTTATTGAACAAAATATTGTAATTGTTTTATGCAAATTGGTATTTTTAATGCCGGGACTAATGAATCAGCAGTCAAAACTATAAGAAATGAATTAGACAATGTAGGCATTCGTTCTTTTACCATTAGTTCTCGTTCTAATCCTAAAGCAGCTGACTGCATTATTGTTCTAGGAGGTGATAGAGGTGTTCGAAATTATTTTCATGGAAATGATGATTCAAATATTCCTGTATTAGGCATTGGAGAATCTGAATCTAGTGGTTTTTTAGCTCAAATTGATCTAAAAGAATTTTCATCATATGTTAATCGATTAAAAAATCAAAATTACAAAATAGAAGAGGTGCCAAGAATTGGAGTAAAGATTGATGGAAAAAATGTCTATCCAGTACTCAACGATGTTGCAGTTTTTTCATCCAAGAGTGCAACCTTGATGGAAGACACTTTGAGAGTATATAATGAAGAAGTATGTCATGATAGCAGTGACGGTGTTATAATATCCACCCCTATTGGCTC
>JAQBHA010000081.1:0-4626 GCA_032128215.1 Nitrososphaerota archaeon
GAAAGACCAGTATCAAGTGCTTGGTTTAGTGCTAAACCAAGTGACAGTGCAACTGCACTACTACAACCCAAGCCATATCCTACAGGAACAGTAATGTTATGATCAACATCAACAAAAACATCATTTCCCACAAGATCAAGAAATTTCTTTATGACAAATTCAGAAACTTGAGCGTTATCTGTCTGGTAACCTAATATGTTTAGATGAAAATTAGAAGTGTCATATTCGGTTTTTTTTCTTACTCGTACGGTAGTTTTTACTCCTTTTTGAATTGAAAATCCTGCACCTAGCGAGCCAATCTCTCCTATGTTACTTTTCTTTTCAATCTCTGCTTTGAAAAATCCAGTAATATGTGCAGGACAAAAAGCCACTCCCTTCATGATCGGAGTATAAATTTACCATAAAATATAACAATATGGCTTAAATTACTTATATTAGTATAAATTGCCTAAATTCATTCGACGCCTGCAAAAGATAGGAAGTAGCCTACTAGTTTCTCTTCCAAAGGAATGGGTAGATGCAAATAATTTAGAAAAAAGCTCTGAAGTTGAAATTGAAACTGGCCAAAACAGTCTATCAATTACTGCAAACAAAGACATCAAACCATCAAAGGAAGTTGTAATTTCATATCCGCTTCCAAAGGAAGAAAACATTGTAGCTGATATTACAGGCGCTTACTTGCTTGGATACGACATTATCAAGATTAAAGGAAAAACAAACATTCCAGTTGAAGATAGAGAAAAAATTCGTGAATCAATGAGAAGACTAGTTGGTGTAGAAATAGTTGAAGAGGAAGCATCTAGTATTATAATTCAGTTTTTACTTGATGCAGCTACCCTAAATCCAGAAAAAATTCTCAAACGAATGAGTACTATTGCCATTGGAATGTTTAATGAAACACTTGACGGTTTGGTATTAGAAGATAAAACAAATCTTCAAACAATGTCTAATAGAGACAATGAAATTAACAGGCAGTACTTTTTGTTAGTTCGTTTAATTCGTAGTACTATGGTTGATCGAAGATTAGCCAGTGTCTTTAATATGGAAAATATTGATATTTTGGATTATAGAATAGCTGCAAATCTTTTAGAAACTGCTGGAGATACCATTGTAGAGCTTGCTAATTTAATTACAAACACTACAGTTTCAAAAAATGAACTTAAAAAAATACACAGCATAGTTAAAGATGTAGAAAAAATATACAAAAAATCAATTGATGCATTTATAGCAAATGATAGATTACTTGCTATTGATTCAATCAAACTATACAGAGATTACTTGAATAAAATAACAAAGCTGCGTTCATCATTAGAACATAAAAAACAAATTCCAATTGATTTTTTAGATATTGTCTACATGTTTGAACGTATAGCAAAGTCATGGGCAGATATTGCAGATTTAATTAAACCAATTTACAAACAAGAATCACAATAATTTCTTTTTTGCAGCATATGTCAATACTGCACAAATTGTTTTAGAATCAATTATTTTTCCAGATAAAATCATTTTAATTAATTTTTTTAGCGGAATTTTTACCACTGAAATGATTTCATCTTCATCTAATTTCAAGTCTCCTGGTTGAGAAAGTTGTGATGCAACAAAACAATGAATTGCTTCAGTATTATAGCCAACAGATGGATAATATGTGATAAGTGGAGTCATTTTTTGGGCTTTATAGCCAGTTTCCTCTTGTAATTCACGAAATGCACATTTTTTTGGATTCTCTCCTTTTTCTAAGGTTCCAGCTGGAATTTCTAAAACATTGCCATGCGGATAACGATGTTGTTTAACCAAAATTACTTTATTATCATTATCAATAGCTAACATTGCAGCAGCTCCTCTATGTTCAATAATTTCTCTTCTTACTTTTCTTCCTTGAATTGTAAGATCATATAGAGTTAAGCCTAAAATTTTTCCTTCATAGATTTTCTTTTTTTTCATTTAATAATTTTAATTACTTTAAGATATTAATTAATGTGTTTGATATAACAAATGAAGTTTCTTTGAACTTTTTGATAAGTTTATTGCATCAATGACCCATTTAATCGGCAATGTTATCTTTTTTGGAATGAAGAGATCTGCTGTTATAACTCCTTTTGTTTCCCTTACTTTTTGTGTAAGATGATCTAGCTTAAATATATCATCACTATACATAAATAATACAATTTGATTTTTTGCTAAAAATGGTTTTTGTAAAAATGATCCAGAAAACTTTTTTTCTAAATTTCCTAATATCTCTTCAAGATTCTCATTGACTCCAACTATTATTGCATATGGAATATATCCAGATAATTTCACTGGGTCATAAATCAATGTAAATACTATGGCATTATCTTTATGGAATTTTTCTAGCGCTCTAGTTACAGTTTTAGTAGAAAGCTTTGTTAATTTCGCAAGATCTTCAATTTTTATTCGGGGATTTTTAATTAATTTTTCAATAATTTCAAGGTCAGTTCGAGTAAAGTTAGTTGGAATACCAATGTTTTCGGCTTGAAATATACTAAGAACCCGAACATCTTTCATCAAATTTTTTGCTAGTTCAATTTTTTGTTCAATATTTTCCGTAACTACGATTCCACAAACTGTAATTCCACCAACACAAGGTACTACTAAAAATGGTTCTCCTACTAGGCTAGCTTGTTTTAAAACGTCTTCTTGATTTTGTCCAGTTACTACAACATAAAACAAGTTGTAACCCAATACCGGGGGTTCTATTTTTAGTGTAAATTTTTCTATGACCCCATTTTTTTCCATTCTTTGAATTCTTGTTTTAACTGCCCCACCAGAAATTCCAATTTTTTTTCCAATCTGTCTGTCAGATTCCCTACAATTATCCAATAGAATAATGAGTATTTTCATGTCTAATTTGTCCAATTTACATCATTATTCCCTTATCTCCTCTATACAAGGTACTTATTATTTATAAAAATGTCTATTATGTTGGTACTAAACACCAAATACGTTATATACGAGACCTTTTCTATTTAAACTCTATGGATTATAGACTGCAGCTAGCAAAAAGAATGCTCTTTAACAAAAAGGGTAGTTTGATGGGTGCAGTTTTAGCTGTAACAATAGGAATTTTAGTAATTCATGTAAACTTTGTAATTTTTCAAGGACTCTTTGACGCAATAGTTCGAGATTTAACAGACTATAGATTTGGAAACTTGCAAATAACAGATGAAGAAGATTACATTGACAAATCAGATAATTCCTTGGTAAATTGGTTTGAAAGAATTCCCTATGTTTATGCCGCGACTCCGCGGCTTGATGCTTCAGCGGCAATAAACATTACAAAGTTTGGTAAAAGAATTGAAGAAACTAGAGTATCCGTTGTAGGTGTTGATCCTTTAAGAGACATTAGAGCATCTACTGTACATGAAACAGTAACTGAAGGACAATATGTTTTTTCAAGAAACTCTATTGTTTTAGGTTCTAATGTAGCAAAAGATCTTGGAGGGGCTCAAGTTGGAGATAATGTAAAATTAAAGATTGTTGATAGATATGGTAACGATAAGTTAAAGAGATTTATTGTTACAGGAATTGCAAATTCCCCTGGAGGTAATGGTTTTGATTACAGTGTAGTTGTACATATTGATACTTTGCGCGATATGATGGCTAGGGATGGATATACTGGTTCAATAATGGTAAAGCTTAATGATCCATCAAAATCAGCTGAACTACGAGATCTATTCTTGAGAACTTTTCCAAATGATGACTTTAAAGCTGAAACTTTAGAAGAAGTAGCCGAAGCACAATTATCTGGTTTTAGATCAGGTATTGCTATGATAAATATGATAGGATATTTTGGAATGATGTCTTCTGCTTTTGCAATAGTTACTATTCAAATGATGTTAGTCAATGGTAAGACTAAAGAAATTGGTGTTATGCGTGCCATTGGTGCAAAGAGAAAAGACATTTTAATTATCTTCTTATTCCAGGGAATCATCATTGGTGCAATTGGCGCTTCAGTTGGTACAGCTGCTGGATTAGGATATACAATTTTTGCAAAGGAAACTAAAATGTCATGGAATAATAGTATTCCCCTAGATGTATCAATCCAATGGGATAAAATTATTCAAACGGCATTAACATCATTTTGTCTAGCAATGCTTGCTTCATTATATCCATCATATCGTGCAACAAAGCTGTTACCTATAGAGGCGATGAGAACTGTCTGATAAAGTTCTAGAGATATTTAATCTCAATAAAGTGTATGGAGAAGGAGATACAAAAGTCCATGCTTTACGAGATGTCTCTCTTACAATTACCAAAGGAGAATTTCTCTTAATTGTAGGTAGTTCTGGTTCTGGGAAATCTACTTTGTTAAACATGATTGCACTTTTAGATAAACCAACTAATGGGAAAATTATCGTGGATGGTATTGAAACTACACATCTTAGCGATGGAAAGATTTCAGCATTTAGAAATAATAAACTTGGATTTATTTTTCAATTCTCAAACCTGTTATCTGATCTAACTGTACTAGAAAATGTAAAGTTGCCTAGACAAATTCAAGGAACAAAAAGTTCTGCTGACAAAGATGCCAGAGAATTATTAAAAATAGTAGGACTAGAAGATCAGATGCATAAACGGGCAAATAAAATATCTGGAGGACAAGCCCAA
>JAQBHA010000082.1:0-5551 GCA_032128215.1 Nitrososphaerota archaeon
GCATTCCAAAAACGATTCCAACTAGTGCTGCAATGTAAATTTGTGCAAAGAATGCCTGACCAGGTGCTGTCTGGATTAATTGAACTTCTTCTGGTACTAGTTGATGTTTCAAATAATTTGTGATTTGTGCAGCAATGTTATCCAGTGGCTCTGGTGATGGGTAATAAATGGAGATTCCATTAATTTCAATTGGAGTTAAATGAAAAGTTATAATAAAAACAGTGATAATTCCTACCACAATTACAATTCTCAAAATGCGAGCTCTTAGCTCATCTAGATGTTTACTGATTTCTTGAATTTCAGACATCTAACAGTCTAGTTTACAGTAAACTCTATTTATCTACTTAGTGGGTATGGGTATAAGCTTCTCTTCAGGAAGTCCTGCATCTTTTTGTTCTTTTTCAGAAATGTCTAAGAACTCAATAGTGATTATTGCCTTTGCATTAAATTTAGATTCAAATTCTTTTGCTAAATCTGCAATTTCTTTTCCAGAGTAGATTTCTTTTGAATCTTGAAGAAAAATACGTTCACCTTTTTCCATGTCTTTTCCACCGAATTTCTTTTTTAGAAATTTTATGATTTCTGGTAATTCATTTCGTTCAATGTTGTTATGATACAATGTAATTCCCTTAATTGGGGTATAATCAAAAGGGGTTCCGTTTCTATACAGAAATATCCCAATAAACATTGCGTCCTCTTCTGGCTCTCTAGTGCATTTTATTTCCCAAAGTAAAACTTTGCTTGTATCATAAGTTAGCTTTTCTACTTCTTCAATTGTTAATTTCCAATATCTGCACCTAGTCATAGAAATCCAACAATTTTACTGTTATTAATAGAATGTTTTTCTTGCATTTATGGGCTATTTTATTCGTAAATATAGAGCTATGTTCAACATATAATAGACTTGGGAAGAAATAGAAGAAATACCAGAACTCAAAAACGCAACAGTAATTTGGAAATAAGAACACTTATCGTTGTTGACTAAGTGAATTAAGAATTTTCAGGGGTCTTGCCTTCTAATCTTAGACTTGCATTCACAAGTACAATCAGTACTAAGACATACATGATGAAGACCAGAACGACACGCAGAACATTCACCCATAAAGGAGTAAATGAAAACTATGAATTAAGAATTTTCAGATTTTCTATTTTATAGGGAATCAATAATATTATTAACTGTAGAAATTATTGACTGCCCAACTTCAGGCAATATGTCTCCAGAATTAATATATGCATTAATTTGATTGTTAAAGGCATTTAGCTGGTTAATCGCCACATTGATTTTATCTGATTCTATATAGCTTACAGCCTTGGTTAGTTTAGCTAAAAGTGCTTTAGCTTGGGCACTATTGATGTCAAAACTACCTGAAGATATTAAATTAGTAATTTCTTGCTTTAAATCATTGATAGCTCCTACAGGATCTTTAGACATTCTACAAGCCTCCGTATTCTCATCAGGTACGCAGGGATTATTGTCATCTGGGTCTGGCTGGATTCCTGAAGGTGGATCACTATAGTAACCATCCAAATCTTGGTCAGAAGTATTTACCCCTGCCAATACTAAAGGAAACTGGATAGTGATAATCAAACTTAAAATAATTATTAAAAAATTAGTATGCTCTATTCTATGAAATGAATTCCTATAGTGCATTATTTATCATTAGCATCTTTCATAGATTATCTCTTGTTTGTGAAATTTTACAACAATTTTTTCCTCAAAAATCATGCCTAAAATTATATTAGAAATTTAAATTAACCCACTTTTCTAGAGTGATTAATTATGAACTTTAGGTTTCTTATACCTAAAAGCAAATTTTGAGCGATTTTATTTAGAATTGAGAATTCTCAGATCTGTAAAGTGATTTATCGAAAATTAAAATACCTAGATGGTACATTTGTCATATAGGAAAAAAAGATTAAATTTGTTAATGAATCACAACGGATTTGTTTAGGTGAGCATCGAATTTCTAGGGCACCTAGCTACTAAGGTATTTGTTAGTTTATTGTCAGCTTTTTTATTTAATTCGAGGATAGAATAGTGAACCTAGTTCCAACAAATTCTTTAGTTGGGATTACAAGACCTTCGTTTTTCTCGTTTGTAATAATGATGTGTAATGTGCCAACTGTAGTTATTGTGCCAATAACATCCCCAATTTTTATTTTCTGACCGACCTTGAGGATGGAACGATGATCAGCTACCCCGGCAATGACTGCTGGAAGTATATCTTTTAGAGTAAATCCCAAGCCCACAGCAATTGCTGCACCAACAGCAACAGCGATGCTCCATGCAAATGCAGATACTAGTATTGGTACAATTGATTGACCAATACCTAGCTGAGTAATTGCCACTGAAAAGATTATTCCATACATTACTACTTTGATACCTGTAATGACATACTTTGAATTTCCAAAACCATGTTTTACAATTTCTTGGTCAACCCACTTTATGACGTATTTAACAATAATTGAGCCAATAATTAGAATTAGAACAAATGCCAACAAATTTGGAACCCATAACCACAATTGAGTTAAAGCTTCACTTAGTTCTAAAAATTCTAGTGCATTTATTGCTGCAACAATAAAGAAAATGTAAACAAACCATTTGAGAGTAGCTGCAATAAGCTTAGCCGAGTTTAATTTATTAGTAGAAAGTTCTTTTATTTCAATTTCAGCATCATTTTGAGAGTCAACTTTTTGCAAAATTTTTGTTGCTGCTTTTTCTACTGCCCTGCCACCGAGTTTTCCTACAATATACCCAATAATCAATAAGAGAACTGCTGCAACTATTTTTGGTATAGATTCTGCTACATTTGTGGCAAATGTAATTAGTCCTTCAGTAGCGGGAGTATAAAATTGGCTTACATCTCTAAGTTCCTGGGCAAATGCAAAACCTGTGCCAGAGATCATCAAAATAAAAATTAGCGAATAAATCACAGTATTGACTCTAAATTTTTTCATTTTCTTATGCCTAAATCAATTTTTGGAACCGATTATTTATATTCATCGCAAAAATTCCAACGAATGTTCATAATTCATCTATGAATTTCTAGTGTCATTTCTAGCATAATTTTTATGAACGTCTAAAGCATATGGAATGTTTGTAAATTAAATATGACATTTTCAATATTTACGAGCCAATCATTTCTAGATTTTAAATCTACTAGAAAAAATTCTAAAACTGATAATCTATAAATAAAATTTAAAGCTTATCTTATTACTTAGTATGTTGTGCATATTTTAAGATGGGAATAAGAGTAACTGTTGTACTTGATCAAAGTAATTTGGAAAAGCTACGTGGAATCCAAGCCAAATTAATTAAAACCTCTACTAAATCTGTTAGCTTTTCAAATGTCCTAAATCAAGTTGTAGAAGAAGGACTGAGAAAATTTAAGCCATAGTTTTAGATTCTTAATTCCTTTTATTTTTCTAGTTCAAACTGAATAAAAATTTCCAATAGATATAATATGCTTTAATTTAAAAGCAAAACTATGTCAATGTATACCGTTCATGTTATAATTGAAAATAAACCTGGGATTAGTGATCCAGAAGGCGAAACCATTTTGAACGATCTTGTCCTAAAAGGCAATTATTCGTCTGTAAAAAAAATACGCTCTGCAAAGATGTTAAAATTTAAAATAAATGAAAAAAATAAAACACTTGCCGAAAAAAAAATTCAAAAATTATGTGATGATCTTCGAATCTATAACCCAATGGTGAGTAAAATAACTATAGATGTATTTGAGGAATAAGATTTATCTGATAAAATCTCTTAATAGAAACAGTCATGTGCTTTGATTTTAATAACGCATCTCATTTAAGAAAACTGTGAAAGTCGGGGTCATTGTGTTTCCTGGCAGTAATTGTGATCGAGATATGTATCATGTTCTTACTGATGTTTTTAAAATTAAGACTCAATTTTTTTGGCATGAGAAAAACCTTCCAAAAAATCTTGACGCAATAATCCTTCCAGGAGGATTTTCATATGGTGATAGACTTCGGGCAGGGGCTATTGCTGCCCACAGCCATGTGATATCTGATATCAAAAAATTTGCTTCTCATGGGATGCCAATATTGGGTGTTTGCAATGGATTTCAAATTTTAGTAGAAGCGGGATTATTGCCAGGTGTTTTATTGAAAAACAATTCATTAAATTTTATGTGTAAATGGACAAATCTTATAGTTGAGAATAATCAAACTCCATTTACTAATAAATTAAAACTTCAAGAAAAAATTCCAATCCCAATTGCAAACGGTGAGGGAAGATATTACGTTGATGAAAAAACCCTGAATATTCTGAAAAAAAATCAGCAAATTGTTTTTAGATATTCTGATGTTGTAAACGGTTCTACATTTAGGATAGCAGGAATATGCAACAAAGAAGGAAATATCGTTGGAATGATGCCTCATCCAGAACGTGCAACCGAGCCTGAAATTAATCCAATAGACTCTAAACCAGCATCATTAATTTTTGAATCTCTTCTAAATACAATCGGTGTGACCAAATGAGTCTGGCTACAAAAGAATCTATTTACCTCGAAAAAAAAATTGGTCGCAAGCCCACCCCAACTGAATTTCAAATAATTGCAGCAGAATGGTCTGAGCATTGTTCTTACAAATCCTCAAAAAAACATCTCAAAATGCTACCGATGAGCGGTCCACATGTTATCTCTGAAAAGGGTTATGACTCGGGGGTTCTAGATGTTGGTGACAACTATGTTGTAACAGTGCATATTGAAAGCCATAACCATCCATCAGCTGTTGAACCATTTGGAGGAGCAGCAACTGGTGTAGGTGGGGTAATACGAGATATTTTATCAGCTGGGACTAGACCCATTGCACTACTTGATGGCTTACGTTTTGGCAATATAGAAAAAGATTCTCATGCTAGATGGCTTTTCAAAAATGCAGTATCTGGTATTGCTGACTATGGAAATTGTTTAGGCATTCCAACAATTGGTGGGGAAGTTGAATTTGATAATTGTTATGCTAACTATGCATTAGTTGATGTTGCTGCTATAGGATTTGGTAAAAAGGACAAACTAATAACAAATAGAGCAACCAAAGGAGATCTTGTTGTCTTAATTGGGGGTCCAACTGGAAGAGATGGAATAGACGGTGTGAAAATTGTCAAAGTAGAGGGGGCTTCGGGTGGAAAAGCGATTGATAGCGAAAAAGGCGCACGAGCGATCCATGAGATTAACATTCCCAAGGCGGGCAGGTGGTATGTATGGATTCGTGCGTTCTTTCCTGAGTCTCAAAAGGATTCGTACTGGATTGGGATGGACGATGCAGAGCCGCACCCGTGGGATAAGGCTGGAGGTCCCGGAGCGATTAAGATCTACGCCGAAAAAGGTGATTCCGCGACCCAAAAAGACTCCGCCTGGGGCGTGTGGTATTGGGATTCCGGGGTAAAGGGCGAGGGGACACCAAATTGCTATTTTGATGTTAAAACAACAGGCCAGCATCGACTGTGGTCCAAAGGACGCGAACCGGGGTCAATACTCGACCAAATCCTACTGACCATGGATAGAGACTTCAATCCGGAGGTGGC
>JAQBHA010000083.1:0-12988 GCA_032128215.1 Nitrososphaerota archaeon
CCGTTCCCAAAGATGCAGAGCCAACATTAACCATATTATTTCCCAAATTAACACTAGACATCATCCATCCAGGATTTGCTTTTAGTTTTTGTAGAGTTTTGGCACCCCTAACATTTCCTTTTACCAATCTTGCTACTGTAGCCCTGTTAGTACCAACTAAAGCAACTTCTAGTCCGCTGAAAAAACCCGACAATCCAATCAATGCTGCAAGTGCAGCTAACTCAAATTCTAGAGCCAAAACCTATCAGTAAATGCATGCTTAATTTCATTTAAGCCTTCTGAAAATATATGGGCCCACAGGGATTTGAACCCTGGACCTTCGCCGTGTAAGGGCGACGTCATAACCGAACTGGACCATGAGCCCAGCAAAGTACCTTGTTAAAAACCATTTAAACTTTGAGAATCAATAAAATAAAAAATTAGAAATGGGATCATTTTCAAATGTTGTCATGGTTGATATTACATTTTTTTCCAGTCCAATTGGTCTAGGGCATATCACAAGAGATTTTGCAATTGTTCAAAATCTTAAAGAGATTCCAATAAAATTTGTTACAGGTGAGTATGCTGCAAAATTTCTAAATCAATTAGAATATACTGTTGAAGATGTATACATACCACCCAAATTCGTTATCAAAAATGGTATGTTACAAAATTCCCTAACATGGCTCTGGAAATATTACAAATATTACAAAGACTGTAAGGATATTTCTGCAAGTATAATTAAAAAAGAAAAACCCAAATTAGTTGTAAGCGATGAAGATTTTGCATCTCTTACCATTGCACAGGAACAAAATCTACCTTCAGTACTAATTACAGATATTCTAAAAACTAAATTTACAAAAGGAATTGGAACTATTATCGAACGTAAAATGAATCGTTCTATGAACGACATTATAAGAAAATGTGATGTGGTAATTTTGCCTGAAGAGGGAATAGATGAAAATAACATAAGACGAGTTGGTCCAATTGTAAGGACAATCAATTATTCTAGGGAAGAATTAAGGAAAAAGTTTTCTTTTAATAAAAAAACCATTGTTATAAGCGTTGGTGGTACTAATGCAGGGAAATTTTTAATTGAAAAAACAATTGAGGCTTATTACAAAATTAGAGAAGATGTGGAATTGATAATAGTTTCAGGACCATCTCTAAAAAAAAATTATGGAAAAAATATTAGAAATTTTGGGTTTGTAAACAATTTACATGAAATAATATTGGCTGCCGATGTAATTGTATCTCTTGGAGGAAAATCTACAATTGATGAATCAAAATCATATGGAACCCCAGGAATTTTCATACCAATAAAAAATCACTTTGAGCAAGAAAACAACGCAATGAGGGAAGGTTTTTCACATGATGATGTAAATAAATTAGATGGTTTGATTTCAGAAAAACTTGTAGAAAAACGAAGGCCTAAAAGTTATGATGGAGCAAAAAAAACAGCCAAGATAATTAAAAACATCTTTCTAAAATGAAATTTAGATTTTATTAATTAATGCCAAACCAATGGTTAATACAGGATTATAATTTTTTATTATTAAGGATTGGCTAGACTGATAATAGCAAAGTTTGGAGGTAGCGCTATTGGCGCAGATGGAATGTCAATACCAATTATTATACAAAGAATTAATTCTTTAAAAAAAAATTCAAAGATAATTGTAGTTTGTTCTGCACCACTTACAATACAAAATGGCAAGGTCAGATCTCTTACTGACATAGTACTAGAGCTTGGAAAAAAGGCAGAAAAAGGAGAAATAGTAAAAATTGATGAGCTAAAAAATGTTTATGAAAAAATTCTCGAATTAGTTAGTTCAGATTATCAAGAAGAATGCAAAAATGTAATTGATTCATTTTTAGAAAAATCAAGAATATCCTTAGAAGATGCAAGACAAAAGGGAGTTTTTGCTGACGAGATTCGTTCTAGGGCACTTGCAAATTCTGGTGAGCTTCTCATGTCTCAGGTAATGAATTTTATTTTTAAAAGTCAAGGAATCAGATCTGCAGGAGTGGACTTTGAGTCATGGCCTATTATTACTGATAGTAACATAGAATCAACAAATTTTCTTTTATCAAAATCAATTGAAAAATTAGATGCACTGGAAAAATTACTAAAGGAAAATGATGTTGTAACGATTGGTGGTTTTATTGGAAAGACATCTGATGGAGTGATTACTACATATGAGAGAGGCGGATCGGATAGAACTGCTGCAGATTTAGGAATCCTTCTTCACAAAAAATATGAAATTACTATTGATTTTGAAAAAGATAATTCAGTTGTTTCTGCAGATCCTAAAATTGTAAGTGAGGATCTTAGTGAAATAAAACAACTCTCATACAATGAAGCTAGACTTGCAAGTATGTTTGGGATGAAGATTTTGGATCCTATTGCAATCAAGGAAATTGTTGAATATGGAGTTGATATGCCCATCATAATTACTAATATGAAAGATCCATCAAAAATTACTACCATAACACGAATTCCTGATAACAAAAATGGTCATCCATTGAAGATAGTTACAGGTAAGAAAAACTGTGCAATTTTAAGAATAGAAACCGAATATGTAAACAAATTGTTGATGTCACTAAATAATCAAAAACGGTATAGTGAATTTGTTATATTATCTCCTTTCATAAAAGATGGGATAGAATTTACTAGGATATTATTTCTTGATGGCGATTATGTTAAACGGAATGAAAAATATATTCTAGGGTTTGATTCGCTAGCGACAATTACCTACAATCGAGGTGTAATTACTCTCATTGGTGACGAAATGTGGAGAGTTCAGCAGATTGCTTCCAAATCAAGTGCAAGAATAGGAGAGGCTGGCTTGAACATTTTGAATATGGATGCACAAGAAGAAACATCAAGAATAATTATTGTAATCGAAGATTCTGGGGACAACATTGAAAAAGCAATCAAAGCTGTTCATAAAGAAAGGGCAAAAATTCAGTTTGTTTAAAAATTATTAGTTTGGCGCTACGGGTTTTCACCAGTAGTGCCAAAATGGGTTTGTTCTTGGACCGTCATCTAGAATCAGTCCGGCGTTACCCAAAACACGCTTACTATCTATTAGAAATCCTAGTATTTAGAGCTGATCTATATAGTCTATCAAGGAAGGGCACCAGCTGAGTACCAGAGAACAAGACCACTACCTATGAGAATATACCATTTGAAATTTCTTTTGTCTGTAAATATTCTAGGAGAACTAGATTCTTCGTCATTTTTTTTAGATACACGGATTTTTCTCATCTCAAAACCTTGACCAATTAATCCAAACATGACCAATCCAATAGCAAGAATTGGTATTATCCACTCTTCCATGTAATTAATAAATAGATGAGCTATTTAGTTCTAATTAAAATTTTCATTATAAAAAAACATACAAAGAATTTATTTATTCTTAATTTTTAAACAATCTAAATTATAATTGAATTTTTAATTATACCAGTGACCAAATCCCATAAAGCAACAAAAAACTGTGAAAGAAAGCCTTGAAGATAAAAATATGACAAGTATATAGAAAAACTTGCAAATTCTTTAAATTACTAGAATAGATTCATTGCCATATGAAGGAAGTAGGTAAAATTTGGATGAATGGAAAGCTTGTGCCATTCAAAAATGCAAAGGTGCATGTCTTAACTCATGCATTACACTATTCAACAGCAATTTTTGAGGGCATTAGATGCTATAATACTCCTAGAGGTTCCGCAATTTTTCGTTTATCAGAACATGTTGATAGATTCTTCAATTCTGCTAAAATGTATTCAATGAAAATGCAATATAACAAAAAACAAATTTCAGATGCAACTATCAAAACTGTTAAAAATAGTACTTTGAAAGAATGTTACATTCGACCCATAGCTTACTATGGGTATGGGGAAATGGGCCTCACGCCTACACTGAACAAAGTAGATGTAGCAATAGCATGTTGGCCATGGAAAATGGGTGAATCTAAAGCTGGAAAATTTTCTGGAGCTAGATGTAAAATTTCTAGCTGGATAAGAATTGATTCTGCTGCACAGCCAATGAAAGCAAAGGCTGCATCAAACTATGCTAACGCTGCTCTAGCTCGTGTAGAAGCACTAAATCAAGGGTACGATGAAGCTATAATGCTAAACAATCAGGGAAAAATTGCAGAAGGTAGTGCAGAAAACATTTTTGTTTTAAAAAATGACCAAATAATTACTCCTCCATTAACTGCTGGAGTTTTAGAAGGCATAACCAGAGATAGTGTTATTCAGATCATTAAGGAAAATGGTGGACAAGTAATTGAAGCTGATTTGGACAGGGAGGATCTATACGTAGCTGATGAGATTTTTATGACAGGAACTGCAGCAGAGGTAAAATCTGTTACCACAATAGATCAGGCAACAATCGGAGATGGGAAACCTGGAAAAGTAACTAAGGCACTACAAAAATCATTCACAGATGTAACGATGGGAAGGGATGAACGATTCCTACACTGGCTCAAATACATCTAGAACTAGGTTTTTTACTTAAAAAATTCATAGACAAGCGTTAATGAAATCTTGTTCTACTGATGATTCCATCCAAGAAATATGCTGGTTTTGTAAGAAAGGAAGGCATGAGGAATGTATGGTACAAATGCCTGTGGATGGGAAATCAGAAGGTCCACACGACTGTACTTTTGATACAAAATTAATTCCATGCAAATGTACACATTAGTAACAAATACGAGAAGAATGAAGAGGGTTTTGATGGAATATGACACTAATTATTGGAACAAGTACACAAATGATAATAAATCAAAACATAATGAAGAATTTGCTAAATTCATTCGTGATTTAGCTACATCTCTAAGAGCTGACAATGTTTTGGAGGTTGGATGTAATATTGGAAATGATTTGAAAATATTTCCAGAAAATTTCGAAGTACATGGTTTAGATCTAAATGAGCATGCTCTAGATATTGCTAGAGAGAGATTTCCTTCATTCAAATTTAAAAATGGGTCTATAAGTGAAATTCCATATGAGGATTCATCAATAGATTTTGTTTTTACACATAATGTTCTAAATTACATACATGAAACAGAAATAGATAAAGCAATAAATGAATTGTTTAGAGTTTCAAGAAAATACATACTAAATTGTGAATTATTTGATGAAAATGAAAGTCCAATAGATAACACAGATACGTCTTCATGGAAAAGAAATGTGTATAAAAGATGGTTGAATTTTAAAGTGAAAATAATTAGTGATGTTGATATGCACGAAGATATAGAAATTCAGAAACCAAGGTTCACTTTAGTACGTAAAATTTCATAAAAGCGGGTCTAGAGGGATTCGAACCCTCGACAACCGGATTAAGAGTCCGGTGCGCTACCTGGCTGCGCCATAGACCCCAGAATAAACAAACGTTAAAGTCGTTATTAATCTTGAGATGAAATAAAATAATTTAATTTTGAATTTTTGTCTCGATTTCGTTGTACTTTTCAAGAATTGCATTAAGTACTGTTGAAACTGGAACGTTGTTCATCTTTTTCTTTTCAGCAAGAAGTTTTTGATATGCATCAAGTGTAATGTAAACTGGGATGGAACCGTTTCCTTCCAATAAACCTCTGACCTTAAATAATGCAGTTTCCATTCCTCGTTCAGCAGATTTTGCAAACTTTACTTTGTTGATTATCGCTCCTAATGGTCCAAAAGGCATTACATAATCTACAGTCATTGTAACTTTGGTTAAGTTATCTGATAAAGATTTGAATTCAGTTTTAATTTCCCATTTCTTAAATGGTCCTTTAATCATTTTTGCAGAAATTCTCTCTTCTCGTTCAAATTCAGTTGTTTCACAATCCCACTCTAGTCTTTTACCACTAAAGTCAGCAATTACTCTAAATGTTGTTCCAACTCCCATTCCTGCTTTAATGTCCATAGGAATTACAGTCATGCCAACCCCTTTGTCACTCATCTGATCAGAAACATGTTCGGGTCTTGCAAAATAGGTAAATACTGTATTAACTGGAACTTTGATATCAATAGATTTGCTAATGACAGTCAACGTTTGGTTGTTTTGTCGGTCTGAATTTAAAGCTTTTGTAAGTTTTCAGTTAAAAATTCTTTTTACATTATATTAGCTAAATTGTCTCAAGATGAAAATGATAAAGAGCCTACCAATTTTTGTTTTTATTTTTTTGATTTTATTTTCCGTTTCTACAATTTATGAAGCTCATGCACATTCCATGTTTAATTCCGCAGAATCTACCATAGGAGAGTATAGAGTTCAGATCGCTACTCTTCCAGAAATTCCAAGTACTGGAGAGCCAATGAAGATTCTTTTTAGAGTTACCGATCGTGACTTGGTGGAATTAGATAGATTCACTATGGGTATCAGAATTTTTTATAATGATATTCAGATTGATACAATTCCTCCCAAATCCCATGAAGGGGGTCACTGGGAGATTGATTATGTCCTAGAAAGATCAGGTATTCACATTTTTAGAGTTGATTTGTATGATGTTGCAAAAGATGGTGGAGTTTTAACTTACATCTTTAATATCAGTACTCAAAATCCATTTGGATATGTTTTCATTTTTTCTATTGCTGCTGGTTCCATGGGCCTTGGAGCAATTCTTTGTTATATTTACATACCAAGAATTCTAAGATCTAGAACTAAAGCTTAGTTTGGATAGTTGTCCTTCCTAATCTAAATGCAAACAGTGTAGTTAAAAGTACCATGGCAAATAGAAGTATGCCAATTCCTAAGTGAATTGCAACTAAGAGAGCATGTAATTTTAGATCTATAACCAAAGCACCTAAAGCAATTTGGGTTATTACAAAAATACCTCCCAAAAGTCCTGTAAGTTTAATTTGTTTATTAGAATTTTTTGTAAACCAACAACTAACTGCTGTTGCAATAATTAATGCACCAGCAGTAGCTGCAACCGCTCTATGAGTCCATTCAATTAGATATTTTTCAGTAGGAAGTAAACCACTTGGGCATAGTGGCCAATCAGGACAGATAAGACCTAACCCTGCTGATGAGACATATCCACCAATAAACATTAGCGAATACAAAACCATTAACGATGTTAATGATAGATATTTTAAAATCAAAATAAACTCTAGAACCTAATTCACTTGAATTTTTCCTGTCATCCATGGATGAACCATACAATAGTAGTTGTATTCACCCGCATTATCAAAAGTGTGAGAGAATGTTGTACCTGCCATAAACAAACTGCTATCAAATATTCCATCAGCTCCACCAGTTGGGGTGCCACTTGTAACAGTATGAGCTGCTGAATCGTCATTACTCCATGTTACTGTTTGACCAACATTTACCGTAACTTCCGAAGGGACGAAGCATTCCTTTGTATCATCGCATCCAGGAACTGAAGACCCTGACGGTACTGAGATTGTTCCCGTAAATGGTACCATTGCTTTTGGCTCCATGGTTTGTTTAGGTTCTTCTGTTACAATCATTTCCGGAACTTTTTCTAAACCTGGAACTGGTATTGCAGAATCTACTATTGGTTCTTTTTGTATATTCTCAGTTTCAGTAGGTACATTACCTACAACGATTTTTCCAACCATTCCTTGTTCTCTATGGCCAGGAACCGTACAAATGTAATAGTAGATTCCATCTTTACCAGGAATTAAGTCTGATTGACCACCCTCGCCAGGTTTTAGAGGATTGTTTGCACTTTGAATAGCAGAACCAGTAATAATTCCTCCAACTCCCTCTACATCTTGTGTTACTCCAAAGGCATGAAAGGATTTACCAGTATTTTTAACATTAAAGATAATTTTGTCTCCTACAGCTGCAGTTATGGCAGGGTTATGATCCGGCTCCCCAGGCAATGCATTAAAAGCTAGTGTTCTAAAATCTGAAGACTCTATGAAATTCAAGGTAACTGGAATTTCTTTTCCAGTTGCAACAACTGGAGTTTCTATTTCAACTGCTCCTCCACGTGCAATGGATGCAGGTGATACTCCAGATATCCAATAGTCCCACATACCAAAGAAGATGATGCCACCAACAATGCAAATACCTAACATAATTGCCATCATCTTTGCAGCTCTTCTTGGAGATGTTCTGTAAATTGGTGATACGTGTTCTATATGACTCATTTTAACTCTCTAATCATGATGTGGATTCTTCGCTTGATATGGATAGTAATATTTGCCACCTAGTCCAAATGGATCATCCATGTTGGCTTCTTTGCCTTTTGCAGAACTGTAAATCAGATTAACCAAAAATATTGTCATTCCTACACCAAGTAATACTGCACCAACAGCTTGAATCTGGTTCATTGCAATCCATTCAGGAAATGGTGGATAATCAAAAATTCTTCTAGGCATACCATATAATCCCAAAATATGTTGTGTAAAGAATACCAACACAGCCCCGATTAATATGAGAATAAAGTGAATCTTACCCCATAATTCGTTATACATTCTGCCAGTAATGTAGGGGAACATGTAGTACAAGTATCCAAAGGATCCAAATGCTATAGTTCCAAACACAAACAAGTGAAAGTGACCGACGACCCAGTAAGAGTCATGGGTGATAAAGTCTAATGGCATAGCAGTATTTACAACTCCTCCTGCACCAGCTGAGAAGAATAATGCAATACCACCTACTGCCCACATCATTGGTGTACTGTATTTAGCTCTTCCCCCCCACATTGTAGCTAAAAAGTTAAAAACATGCATTGCAGATGCAGGTACTGCGGCAAGAGTACCGACCATAAAGACTGTTTTTTCAGTAAATGACATACCAGTTGCAAACATGTGATGAGCCCAAGACGCAAAACTAACTATGGCTAATAAAATAAAAGCAAACATACCAGAACTATGGCTAAAAATTGGTTTTCTTGAAAACCTTGGAATTATTTCATACATCATTCCTATTGCTGGTATAACTAAGACATAGACTTCTGGATGGAATGTAAACCAGAATAGATGCGAATACGCAATAGGATCTCCACCCATAGCAGGATTGAAAAATCCTGTAACACCTAATCTATCTGTCAATAACATTAAGAGAGCTGCAGCAAAGGTCGGAATTGCAACAAGTACAATAAGGCTTGAAGTAAGAAATGACCAAGCAAGTAAGGGAACCTTGCTTAGTGGTAAATCTGGATGTTTACACTTTAGAATTGTAACTATGAAGTTTATGGCGCCAAGAATTGAAGATACTCCAAGAATTTTCAGACCAAAAATCCACATCTCTGCAGCAGGAGATGGGGCACTAATTGCAGAGTATGGGGGCTGTGCATACCAACCAAAGTCTGCAAATCCAAGCCAGATAAGTGCAGCGGCTGGTGGAATCATCCAAAATGCAATTGCATTAAGTTTTGGATATGCCATGTCTTTGTATCTAACCATAATTGGTACAAAGTAGTTTCCAACTCCTGATGCAAATGGAAGTATGAAAAGAAAAATCATGTTGGTTCCATGAACGGTAAAAATTCTATTATATGTCATAGAATCTGCAATAAAATCAGCGCCAGGAGAGAACATCTCGACTCTAATTAGAAGAGCCAATACACCACCCATGAAAAGAAATGCAAGTGAAGATATCATGTATAGTAAGCCGATATCGGTATGATGAGTTGAAAACATTATCTGCCAAATTGGGCGGGGTTTTTGAAGTTCTAATACCATGCTAGACTCTCCTTTTTCGATTTAATATGATAGAAAGTTATCCAAAGTTTTACCATCAAGCGCCATCCTCCACATACAAAGTTCCTCGCATATTATAGTGAATCAAACCACAATATTCCCTACATTGAATTGGAAATTCTCCTGCATCAACAGGAAGAAACCAAACAGTGTTTATTCTTCCAGGTACCGCGTCCATTAGAACAACATAGTCTGGAATATTAAAAGAATGAATGACATCTTTTGAAGAAACCTCAAATTTGTAAGGTACTCCTTTTTTTACATGTAGTTCTCCTTTTTCTATTGTTCCATCTTCATGTTCAAAAGTCCAAAACCATTGTTGTCCTGTTACTTTGATGACTTCGGCATTCTCAGGTACATGTTCAATTAATCTTTCGATGTTCCATGCTTCTGCACCAACCCAAACAAGTAATGCCACAACTACTCCAATGTAAATCCATTCTGCCCAGTTAGAATGTCCACTCATCTATCTAATTCACCAGTTCCCTCATATTTTGTAGGAGTTGCTTTTGGATTTGATTCTCTAAATCTCCATATTAGCCAAATCAAAGTTCCAGAAACTACTGCCCCCACTACAAATGCTACCGTCATCATTCTAAAAAAGAGATTCCAAATCTCTACCCTTCTATCAATATATTGTCCAGGTTCATCGCCAGCGGCAAATACTATTTGAACAGTTGGTAAAATTACTAAAATTGTCAACACCATGAATAGCCCAATTATATTCCTCATGACCGGTTGTTCTGTCGTGACCTTAATTTTCTATTTAAGGGTTTTGAAGATTACTAGAGATTAAGATCGAATCTTTCTGCATCCATTACATTAATTGCAGATAGGGAGATTTTTCCTTCATGTTCTTTAAAGACAGTAAGTGATGCATTTTCAATAATCAATTCAAACATAGAATTTGCATCCAAATTCATAATCGTAGATATCATTGCCTTTATTGGATCCATGTGGGTCACTAGTAAAACATTTTCATCATTATGTTCTTTTAATACATGATCAACTATTGATAAAACTCTGTTCTTAACTTGAACAAAAGTCTCAACTCCGTTATGAGCAATTTCAAGTTCTCCGTCATAGAATTTAAAAAAAACATTTCCATGTTTTTCAAAGATTGCATCGTATTCCATACCGGTAAATTTTCCCATATCAAGTTCAATTAGTCGCTCATCAATTTTATATTCCAAAGAATTGTGTTTTGCAACAATTTCTGCAGTTTTTTCAGCTCTCTCAATTGGACTAGAATAAATTGCTGAAATATTAAATGATTTAAGAAATTTTGCTATTCTTTCTGCCTGATCTACTCCTTTAGGAGTTAAGCTGACACCTGGAGTACGACCAGCTAAGAGCCGTTTTGTGTTATTGATTGCTTGTCCATGACGTAAGAAAATAATAAATCTCAATACATTTTCAATTTTTAAATAAAGATAATAATAACATTGCCAGACTTTACTTATTGAAAATAGGACTAATTGGTGGAACTGGAGGAATGGGAAAAGGTTTTGCTATTCGTTGGTGCATTAATCATAATGTTCTAATTGGTTCAAGAGATGCAGAAAGAGCTTCAAAATCTGCTGAAGAATATACTAATGCTGCAATAGAAGCATATGGCAAGATTAACGGTTCAATTTCTGGAAATGATAATGTAACAATTGCCAAAGAAAGTGATGTTCTGGTTTTGTCAATACCATATGAAAATATTGATTCTATTTGTTCTCAAATTTTACCACAGATAAAAGATAGTTGCGTTGTGATTTCTCCTATAGTTCCTATGACAAAGACAGAATTGGGATTCGAATTCATACCAATAAAAGAAAATAAACCATTTTCCTACCAACTAGTCGTAAAACATATGAAAGATAAATCTAAACTTGTATCTGCATTTCATGTAATATCAGAAAAAAAACTTGTTAATCCAACTTTGAGCTTAGATTATGATATCTTTGTTTGTGGGGACGATCAAAATTCTGTCAATGTTGTAAATGGTTTAATCAATGAAATCAAAGGGTTGCGTCCTATTTATTTAGGACCTGGTTCGCTTTCTTATTTTGCTGAAGTTGCAACACCTTTGTTACTTAACGCAATGATAAAAAATAAATTGAAAAATCCTGGAATTAAGATAGTTTAATCTTCATTTAACATTATAGATAATGAGCCACGAGTATCATCGTAGGGGGAAAAATTGGTTTACTGCAATGGGAATTTTATTTATTGTCATGGCGTTAATTGTCATAATAAGAAATCTTCTGATCTGGGGACCTGAGTTTGTAGTTGATTTTTTCGTAAGCGCCGAAGTAACAAATGAGAAAATATCTGCTGGAATGCTGGTGTTGGGAGTATTGATGATAGTTATGGGATTTAGGAAAATAAATTTGAAAAAATACTAAGAAAACAATATAATTTTCTATGATTTATTGGCTTACAAATTCTTCAATTTTATCTAGTGCTGAATCTAACACATTCAAGTTAGGTAGAAAAACTAATCTAAAATGTCCACTACCATATTTTATTCCAAATCCAGAACCATGTACAGTCAAAACTCCTTTGGAGTTTAACAGTTCCATAACAAACTCCTTGTCTGAAACAAACTTACTTTGCTCTATTTTTGGAAATGCGTAAAAGGCGCCTTTGGGATTTGTACATGAAAGCCCTGGCATGGAATTTAGTCGTTTTACTACCAAGTCTCTTCTAGTTTTTAGCTCAGAAACAAATTTTGAAACATATTCTTGAGGACCACGTAGGGATTCCAGAGCAGCATGTTGTACTGGTAAATTTGTTGATATTCTAACTCTAGCAAGCTTTGGTAAATGTTCTCTTAATTGTTCTAGGGCTGGAGAGTTGTTAAATGCAATATATCCAATTCTCCAACCTGACATAAGGTGTACCTTTGAAAATCCATTTAGTAGGATAACAGGAGAAGTACCTGCAACTTTACCAATGCCTACAAATTTTTCATCAAATACAATTTGATCATAAATTTCATCACATATTATGTAGAGATTATTCTCATTTGCAACATCAACTAAATCCTTGAGAGCTTTTTCATTGAATACAACTCCAGTGGGATTATTTGGACTAATAAGACATATTGCAATAGTTTTTGGTGAGATTTTAGAACGAATGTCCTCAATGTCAGGTGTTGAATTATCTAAATCAACTGCAAATTCTATAGGTATGCCTCCATGTAATCTGATATAGGATGCATATGGTGGATAATAGGGTCCTGGAAGTAAAACTTCGTCTCCTTCTTCTACAATTGATGACATTACCATGTCAAGGCCTTCAGAAACTCCATTTGTTACAAGTATGTCATCACTAGAAACAGAAAGACCTTTTT
>JAQBHA010000084.1:0-4852 GCA_032128215.1 Nitrososphaerota archaeon
TGCTGAAGATGAAGAAGATTTATTATCTCAATACCAGGAATTTTTAGAAAAAAATAATCATACTACAATAATTACAAATGATGGTGACAAATGTCTTTCTGTTTATCGTAAAGAATATGAAAAATGGTTTGACCAAAAAAATGAAGAATCAATCTCAGATACTCCTTTCGATGTTGTAATTCTTGACTATCAAATGCCAAAAAAGAATGGCATGGATGTAGCAACTGAAATACTCTCAATCGTTCCAAAACAACGAATAATCTTTGCATCTGGATTTGTAGAAAATACTCTTAAAGATTCTATTAAAAGTTTGAAACAAATTATAGAATTAATGCAAAAACCTTTTTCATTACAAGTTTTACTAGATACAATCGAAGATAAGGAAATTTATCATGAATTAGAAAAACTAAATGTTGATATTAAAAATTTAAAGGAATTAGAACCAACCCATGCACAGGTAAGAGATTACTTGGATGCATTACAGAAAATTCAAAAAGGAAGAACCTTCTAAAAACTAGTTAATTTGACATATTGAGGATTTACTATATTTTCTCAAAACTCATAGTACTGAATCTTAAATAATGCAGTAGATTATATTTAAAAAAAATTGAGGTCTAATCTATGAATAAAATTAAACAAGATTCATTCGTATTGTTTTTTTTTAACAGTACAAAAAAATGGCTAGCAAAAATATCAAAGGAAAAAGAACTTCATACCCATATTGGTGTAATTCGCCATTCTGATGCAATAGGGAAAGAGTACGGCTCTAAACTTGTCACAAATAAAGACAAATACGTCTATTTGCTTGAACCGACTATTCATGATTTTATAATGAAGATTCAGCATGGAACACAAATTGTCTATCCAAAAGACCTGGGTTATATTGCAGCTAGGTCGGGGCTTGAAAGTGGTCAGAAGGTAGTAGAGATAGGAACGGGAAGTGGTTCTCTTACATCTTTTGTTGCAAGTATTGTAAAGCCCAATGGGCATATTTACACATTTGACGTTGATTCAGGATTTATGAAGATAGCTAAAAAAAATATTGAAAAAGCAAATTTGATAAAATATGTTACTATGAAGAAGATGGATCTCAAGTTAGCAAAAAGAATGCCAGTATCAAATGCAGATCTTGTTTTAATTGATCTAGGAGACCCGTGGACTGTAATCCCACAAGCCAGAAAGATGTTGAAAGGCAGTGGAGGATTGTTTGCTATATGCCCTACAATGAATCAGCTCGAAAAACTGACATCCTCATTAATTCAAAATGAATTTACCGACATTGAATGCACCGAACACATTTTGCGTACTATTGAAGCAAGAGAAGGAAAAACAAGACACTCATTTCAAGGAATTGGCCATACCACTTATCTCGCTTATGCAAGAAAAGCATTTTTTGATAGGGAGAAATTACAACGAACACCAAGTAAAAATGATAAATCAAAAACTAAATGATTCCATACGTGTATTTTATTCCAAAAATTTAAAATATTTATTTCATTTTCTAGTTAAACTAGGTCTGTACGATTTAAACAAACACACCCTAATAGCGATAATTGACGATTATTTTTTGACTAAGATTGTCAACCTATAAACTCGATAAGGCCACTTATGTAAAAGACACCACATCGTTAGATAAAAAAATTAAAAATCTAGTTAGAGCAAAAGAGAAAATTGACAAAAAAGAACATTCTTCATTTGTAGAGCCTATTACAAAAGAGGATCTTGCAAAACTAAACTTTTCTGAGGATCTCATACAATTAAAAGCAATTCAAAGAGAAAGACTCCTTGAAGATATATCAAATCTCCTTAATGAAAAAATAAAAGAACTTGAAAAAAAAGAAAAGGAAAGTAAACAAAAAGAGCAACTCCTATGTGAACTAACGTCTGCTTTGGATACTAAAGTAAGTCAATTGGAATCTATTAACGCTGAACTTCAAGTAGAAAAGAAACATTCTGAAGAACTTAATCAGAGTTTAAAGACTGCATTGAAAAAATTAAGCGATGCTGAAATTCAATTGAAAATAGAGCGGGATTGGTTAGTAGAGCAAGTCGAGAAAAAATCCATCGAAGTTCTCAAAACTATTGATCAGCTAATAAAGGCAGAAAACACCAAAAATCAGAATTCCTAAACAATATTTGTAAAGAGAGTATTTATTCATCTAAAAAAAATAAAAAGTCTATTGGTAGCAAAAAACCTTCAAGCAAGCATAGTTAAAAAATTCATTCCTGAACGAAAGATAAAATCACGAAAGGGTGATAATGGTACAGTGTTAGTTGTTGGCGGTAGTTACATCTATCATGGCGCTCCAATCATCTCTTCCTTAGCTGCATTACGTTCCGGCGCAGATCTTGTTTACACTAGTGTCCCAAAAATAAATGCACAATCTACTAGAGCAATTTCGCCAAATCTAATTGTGGTGCCGCTTGTTGATTCAAAACTTACTAGAGGCGCTGCAAACAAACTTTTGGGGCAAATTCCACATGGTTTGGATTCTGCTACAATTGGAATGGGATTAGCAATCAAAGATATCGAATCTCTTCAAACTTTATTAAAACCACTCTTAGATAGTGACGTTAGACTTTCACTTGATGCAAGTGCCCTAGTAAGCGGCATATTGCCTTTACTTCCAAATCACAATGTGGTTGTGACTCCACATGCGGGTGAATTTAAAAGACTATTCGGAGAGATTCCGCCTAATTCAGTCAAAGAAAGGACGTCTATGGTAGAAAAATACGCAAAAAACAACTCACTTACAATACTTCTGAAGGGACCAACTGACATAATATCTGATGGGGAAAAAACTTTTCTAAATCCAAAGAAAATACCTGCAATGACTGTAGGAGGCACAGGAGACGTGTTATCTGGTATAGTAGCATCTTTTCTTGCAAGAAACAGAAATGCATTAGAGTCTGCATCTGCAGCAGCGTTTGTAAATGGATTGGCCGGTAAATTAGTTCAACGTAGTCTAGGATTGCATATGGCCGCAACTGATCTTATTGATATTTTGCCAACTGTACTCAAGCCTTTTGATCGCATAAGGTGATTACCTTGAAAAAAGTTCTCAAATTAGTTGATAATAATTTGAATGAACTTATTTCCCAACTACAAATTTTGATACAACAGCCCAGTGTATCTGCAAAAAACGAGGGCATAGAAGAATGTGCAAAGCTGGTAGCTAAAATTATGAAAAAATCTGGAATACCATCAAAAATTTTACGATTAAAAAAAGGAATTGCCCCTTTAGTATATGGGGAAGTAAATTCAAAAAAAAATCCTAACAAAACAATTCTTTTCTATAATCATTATGATGTCCAACCTGTAGAACCATTAGAACTCTGGGATGATGAACCATTTAGTGGAAAAATAAGAGGAAACAAAATTTTTGGTCGTGGTTCATCTGATGATAAAGGAGAACTAATAACTAGAATAAAGGCAGTAGAGGCATATCTGAAAGCAACAGGTGATGTTCCATGCAATGTAAAATTTCTTGTTGAAGGAGAAGAGGAAACTGGAAGTGCTCATATTGATAAATACTTGATAAAATTTAAGAAAAAATTTTCTTGTGATGGTGTAATCTGGGAATTTGGTTATGTTGATTCCAAGAATCGACCAATAATTGGCCTTGGCATGAAAGGCTTGCTTTTTGTAGAACTATCAAAAAGAGAAACGATTAGAGACGCTCATTCTAGCTTAGCTGTAATAATTAAAAACCCTGCATGGCGATTAATTGAAGCCATTAACACATTACGTGATTCTAAAGGAAAAATTTTGATTAAAGATTGGTATAAGGAAGTTAAACCGTTTACAAAGTCAGATCTGAAAATTCTTAATTCAGAACCATTTGAGGAAGCATCTTTTAAAAAAGAGTTTGGAATAAAAAATTTTGTTGATAATAAAAATGCCTTGGAAATAAAAAAGGCTTTAGCCGGAGGTGCAACTTGTAATATTGCAGGATTTGTATCTGGTTATACTGGTAAAGGTGCAAAAACTGTTCTTCCATGTGACGCTCTAGTAAAGATAGACTTTCGTCTAGTTCCTGGAATGATTCCAAAAAAACAGATTTCTAGACTACACAAACACTTGAAATCTAAAGGATATGGAGATATTAAGATCAAAGTATATCATGGTGAGGCTGCGGCTAGAACTGATCCTACTCATCCATTTGTTTCTCAAGTAAAAAACTCAGCTGACGAGATTTTTGGAAAATCGATTATAAACATTTCAAATTCAGGAACAGGACCAATGCATTCGTTTACTAATATTTTACATGTTCCTTGCATTTCAATTGGAAGTACCTATATGTTTGCCAGAATTCACTCTCCTAACGAATTTACAAGAATTGATTTACTTCAAAAGACAACAAAGTGTATTTGTCTAATCCTCGAGAAATTTGGCAAATAATATTAAAAATTAATGCAAATATCTTGGTATCTTTTTAATTATATGTGATATTGACATTCGTCCAGGACCTGCTACTATGATGACAAGACTAACTGCAAGAAGAAGTAAATCGTATTGATATGCTCCATCCCCATTAAAATTTGATGCGCCCTTTACATAAAATATCGCGCCAAGCATGATAATTGACAAGAGAGACGCTGAAATTCTTGTTAAAACTCCAACTATCAAAAGAATGCCTCCAATTGTTTCTGCAAGAGCTATAGGAATTTGTAATTCAGCTGGAAGCCCCAACGGACCTGTAAGGAAATTTACAAAACCTGGGGCAAACTTGCCAGATCCAGCAACAATAAAAATTGTCCCAATCGTAGCCCGGAGACCTAAAAACGCAATATCATGTAATTTATTTTCACGGAAAACAGCTTCAGTCAATAATGAACCGACTAGACATTT
>JAQBHA010000085.1:0-10952 GCA_032128215.1 Nitrososphaerota archaeon
GGTATTCTTAGGTGTAAACTGGTGTAGCAGATTTGGTTAAATTTTTTGTACTTGATTTAGATGTAATATAGGATTCTTTTTCGGTAACCATCTTATTTGAAGATATTAAAGAGAAATCATCAGATACCTCGCCTTGAATGCTTTTAATTCTAGAAATTGATATTTCTGCAGATACTACCAATTCACTAATTTTGTCATTTAATATGGTCATAGATGCAGTTGAATTACTAATCATCTCCACAAAATCCTTTAACAGGGAATAAACTTCTTTATTATCTTCATATTTTGTTATAATATAATTAGCTGCATGAACAAGTTGATTTAAATCCTGTAATTGTTCGTATGAAAGATTTTCAATTTTTGATTCGTCTTTTTTATCTACTTGACCAAGTTTTTTTTCTATTATGTTGGAGAATGTTCGTATTTTCTTTAGATCTTTTTTGATGTTCCATGAATTTAAGTTAGCCATTTTATTTGTATCAAGGTTTTCTTTAACCAAATCTTGATTAGGCCACTACGTGCTTAATTTAGAGTCTACAATCAATTTTGCTTAATCTAAAATAAGGATGCTTCAAGTAGCCAATCGAAATAGCAAACGAGGCACCATTGGCCTTAAAATATCAATTTGCGGGAGGCGTCGAATTTAGCTGACTTGGTAGCCATCCTTCAACTACAAATAATAAAATCTCTATTTGAGCGCCTTGTCACGCTTTACGTTTTAACCACAGTGACATCTATCTGAAGATACAGTTTTGAACTTTTTTGAGTAAATGTATAAAGGAAATTAGCTCTTCATCTTACCTAAGTATCAATCATAACAGAATATGGGAAAAGAACATAGTATTACTGTTAGCCTTGAGGAATTTGGACTAAGTAGTTATGAAGCACGGGCTTATGTTACTATGATTACAAAAGGAACGATCTCTGCAAGCGAGGTGGCATATTATGCTGAGCTACCACGCACTAAGGTTTATCCTGTTTTATTAAAACTTGAAAAAAAGAAACTTGCAATTATTTCAAAAAGTAAACCAATCATGTGTACAGCTATTGCACCAGAAGATGCTTTTGATGAAATTATTCATGAACAGATAGACAAAGTAAATGCCATGAATTCTCTTGTAACAAATCTAAAACAAGTTAGTGAGGATACAAAAAAAACACTAGGTTCTGAAGAGAAAAGATATTTTCACCTAAATGCAAATAATGTTTTAAATCAAATTCGAAAAATGATTGAAGGCTCAAAGACATCAATTCACATCATGGTAGATCCATTGGGATTAAATCTACTAGCTGAATGCAAAGAACAGATCATAGGAGTCATTAGACGAGATCTAGATGTTAAAATCATCACTGTTCCTTCTCAGATTGGTTCAGAATCATTTCGAATAATCCCAGATGGTGCAAAAATAAGAATTGCAGAAATTGGTCAGAATTGTTTTGTGTTTGATAAGACGGAATTACTAATTATTGATAGTGAGAATGGTAAAGGTGCGTTATTTTCTTCAACTGAAGTCTTGGGGAATAATCAATCTTCAATGTTCATGCAGATTTGGAAACATGCATTAAAAACTGAATGTATTTCGGATATGACTAAAAATGAGGCTCAAGAAATCTTTCGCGTAATTAATGTAATTGAGAATAACGGTCTTGGACACATTCTAAATTCAGCATTAGTTTCAAAAAACTTTGATCTGGATTTGCTAATACTTCTTGAAAAAAATGGAATCAACATTAAATCCAAAAGTTTAGAAGACATAATTGAATTGGTAGATTCTGCATTACAGATTACATGTTCAGGTCATGCACATTTTAATCCCAACAGTAAAAACATAACAATTGAATCCAAGATCAATAGTGGGCATTCATTACCTTGGGCATCAATCCTTGACGGATATTTGCACCAGCAGGGATTCAAAACTAGAATGATTTTTCAAAATAATTCCCAAAAAGGTGAAAAAGTCTTCATTAAGATTAATTCCAAATAGAGAAAACTAAAAACAAGACAATAGGGATGTTACTTTATGATTGATGAAAAACTCAAATCGCTAAACATTACACTCCCAATTCCTCCTAAACCTGCTGGAGCGTACATTCCAGTTGTAATTTCAGATCAAACTGTGTATGTGTCTGGTCAAATTCCACTAGTGGATGGAAAAGTAGTCTTCAAAGGAAAGGTGCCAACAGACCAAACTTTAGAACAAGCACAAATGGCAGCAAAATTATGTATCATCAATGTACTTGCTCAACTAAAATCAGAACTGGGAAGTCTTGATAGAATTTCAAAAATTATTAGAGTGTCAGGATTTGTAAATTCTGCTCCAGATTTTACAGAACAACCTAAAGTGATCAATGCAGCTTCCAATTTATTATTTGAAATATTTGGTCAAAAAGGCCAACATTCAAGAATTGCAGTAGGAGTCGCCAGTCTTCCATTGGGGTCTACTGTAGAAATTGATATGATAGCAGAAATCAATTAGGTTCTCATTTAGCAGTTTTGAATACAAACTATTCCAATGTCATTTGAGGATTGTTCTTTAGTTGGCAATATACCAATTCTATATTTCGATTTTTCATCATATAATATATCAAACTGGGTGGTTCTTGTAATTGTAAAATTTGGTTTAAGATTATCATTGTAAAGATCTTCTTCATTAAATTTCCCATAAACTGCACCATATTTCTTATCAGTTTCGTCTAGAAGATAAAATTGTCCACCACTTAGAAATGTTGTTTTAGAACCAATGTTTTCAGCAGTTATTCTAATTTGAAAAAAAATATTTTTTGGTTTAATATCCTCATCGCCTGTATGTTCACCAATATGCTCAACAGTGTATACTACGGGACCAATTTGAACTGGTTGACCAGCTTGTACTGTGATGAAATTTGGCTGATATTCTGTATACATGTAAGTTCCAAAAGCCATCGAGACCACAATGCCTGAAATAATTATTCCAATCATTCCATAGCTTGTCATTTCATGTCCACCATATAAAAAATTGATTTATTTATTGTGTAATTAAATCGTGCCGTATTAGAAATAATTATCCTTTTCTCAAGATAAACTGCATTAGGCTTTCTTTAGAATATTCTATACCATGTTCTTCTTCAGTGTGCTTCCCAAAATCATTAATTATTTTAGAGATGTCAGTTCCTTCAACGGAAAAATTACACTCAAAACCATAGTCTTTACACTGAAGTTTTACCATGTTTTACAAAGCTAATGTGGGTTTAATAATAATATACCTGATTTACAAGTTTGATATTATGCAATTTTTGCATTAAACTCTTTGAGAAATTGTTTGATCTTGGGCTTTGGAATTACAGCACCACATGCTCGGTCATGGCCTCCTCCAGATCCGCCAAGTTTAGTTGCTAATGGATTAACAATCCGTCCAAGATGAATTTTGCATGCTCTAGAGCCTCTTACTGAGACGGCGTATATCCCATGATCAACTCGCTCTTTATAGGCAACACCTACATCTTTTCCCGAAAGACCCAAAACAAAATTTACTGCACCACTTGCTCCAGCGTCTAGGACTTCCATGTAAGCTAAATTCTTCATCATTTTCATTGATTTTTTTACTTTACCTACCATAGAAGCAAGCTTTTCGACTTGAATTTGAGCAAATTCAAATGTGTTTGGAAGTTCATGGGGGTATTTTGATTCAGATAATTCCTCTACAAGATATAACAGATAATCAGGATCCTTTTGATGCCCTACAATATTAAAAGTCAAAACTGTAGCATTAATTAAAGCAAATTGTCTGTCGTAAATTTGTAAAAGTTTAGCACCTAATGGCCTATCTTCCATGTAATCTGTAATGGCAGCACAGGCAGCAACAAATGATGCATGCTCTGATAATTTTGATTTAAATGCATTATAAACTTGAACGGTTGTACATTCGTTAATATCATGAATAAATTTCACTTTGAGTTTTTCTAGTTGTTTTATAATTTTTGGATCCAAGTCATGATGATCAATATATGTAATTGTGACTTTCTTTTTTCTCAATTCACTTAGTGATTGTACAAATTCATCTTGGTTTTTATTACTTAAGCCAAGATCACAAATAAACAGGCTTTTTATTTTTTCATCGTTTTTTATCTTCTCTAATGAAACCATCAGTCCAGGATAGTCTTCTAGAATAGTTTCACCTCCAAAAGCCTCCCTGATTAATGCAGCAGAGCTTATTCCATCGGCATCTTCTTTATGAGATAAGCAAACAACTTTAGTTCGTTTTAGTTTGACTTTAGATTTTTTAGAGGCCATACGGTCGAATCATTTACTGGCCCTCATTTAAACCAAGAAATTCCATTTATATTTATTTTTACTGGAAGGGTGATGGCTAGAAGGCGCATTTTCTTTTTTATGTTCTTTATGGATTGCATATGCATCATAAAACGTATTTGAATGAAGTTGCGTTTCAATGTCTAATTCCTGTAGTTTCTTAAGCGTTTTTCCAGATGCCTTAAGAATTGTATCATCTACAGTCTTAATATATTCACGCTCTGCTTCAGACATTAATTACTAATTAAAAATTACGCTATAGGCCAAAGAGTTGATAGATTAGACTAATTACTAAATTGAAAAAAACAAGTTTTGATTCTAGAAATAAATAAGATTAAAGAGTTAAAAAGACTTTTTAGGAATTAATTATATGGATACTAAAAATATTGGTCTTCGAGGCATCCCTGTTGCAGATACACGAATTTCAAACATTGATGGCGAAAGAGGAAAGCTGATTTATCGTGGCTATGATATTTTAGACCTTACAAAAAAATCAAATTTTGAGGAGGTTTGTTATCTTTTACTTCATGATGATCTTCCAGCCAAATCCGAATACGAAAATTTTGTTTCTAAATTAAGGGGTGCTAGATGTATTCCAAAACAAATGCAGATTAACATGGGAAATTGGAGAAAGGATGCAGATCCCATGGATATGCTACAGGCATTTGTAGCTGCACTAGCGGGTTATTATGATGAAGAATTTTCAAATAAAGAATCAAGTTATGTAAGAGCTGCTAGCCTAATTGCTAAACTTCCAACTATCGTAGCTAGCTGGCAGAGGATTAGAAATGGGAAAGCCCTGATAGATCCTGATCCTAACCTCAGTCATGCTGCTAATTTCCTTAACATGTTAAATGGAGAAATACCCGATGCAGAAATAGAAAAAATTTTTGATACTTGTTTGATTTTACATGCAGATCACACATTTAATGCATCAACATTTACTGCAAGACAAGTTGCATCAACCCGAGCTCATATGTATTCAGCAGTTAGTGCGGCAATAGGGGCTCTTAGTGGAGAGCTTCATGGAGGTGCAAATTATGAGGTAATGAGAATGTTACTTGATATTAAAACAGAAGATAGAGTGGAATCTTGGGTTAAAGAAAAAATGGATAAAGGAGAAAGAATAATGGGGATGGGGCATGCAGTATACAAAACTTATGACCCAAGAGCAATGGTTTTAAAAGAATTATCAAAAAAACTAGCAGAAAAAACTAAAGAGCCTTGGTTTAACATTACACAAAAAGTAGAACAAGTAACAGTGGATGAAATGAAAAAAAGAAAAAGTTCAGATATTTATCCCAACGTAGATCTCTACAGTGCTTCAGTATATTATATGCTAAAGATTCCAATGGACCTTAATACGCCAATTTTTGCAATGTCGAGAGTTTCTGGCTGGGCAGCACATATAATCGAAGAAAAATTTGCAGAAGC
This sequence comes from Nitrososphaerota archaeon, assembly GCA_032128215.1. Classification (GTDB taxonomy): domain Archaea; phylum Thermoproteota; class Nitrososphaeria; order Nitrososphaerales; family Nitrosopumilaceae; genus CSP1-1. The sequence goes on from JAQBHA010000085.1 coordinate 5,723, forward strand.
TGCACCAAAACCTGCATTGTATAGACCAAAAGCAGTCTATGTTGGAAAATATTGTGGACCTCAAGGGTGTGAGTATATGCCTCTTGATTTAAGGACTGAAACAAAACAACCGAACTAATTTCTAGAATTTAACCAATGTTTTGCTTTTGAGGTTACATCATGTTTGTATAATACTTCAAAAACCATATCATAAAACGAAACACCTTTCTTTTGTGCTTGCTCATCTAACCATTTAATGCCATCAGCAAGTTCCGGATCATATTCTGAGAATTCGACTAACTCATCTACCATCTTTGTAAAGAAGGAATGTGATTCAAGCATCACTGAGGCTTTCAATTTAAGATCATAAGTTGGGAATTCAAAATATATAGACAAATGACGCCTTTTTGGTTGACATATGGAGCACGATTTTTTTTCTGATGGTAATCAAAAAAGAATTTCTTGGGTTATCCAGTCTTGCAAATCTTCAGATGAACAAGAAAGAGATCATGCAGACAGATATTTGGATAAAGTTACAGATGAACAAGCAAAATATATCACATTACATGTTGGAATATTCTGGGGAATTGGTAGATTTATAATAAAAAATGAAGATACTGTAAATGTTATGCTTGATTCAAAATCAATGTATGAACATCTAAAAGGCAATACCGAGACGTCAGATATATTTATAGAAAATAGAGTTTGTTTCCTCAATCAATTAATTGAACAACGAAAACTAAACATAATATATCATCTTATAGAGTCAAAAGAAAATTTGGCGTCCAAATTACTTTAGATTAGTAAAGAATTAGACCAATGTCCATTAAATTTGTGTGAGTATAACCTGTTTTTATTAATCCACCATATTTTTTAAAAAAGGAGTTAGAATCATTTGTAGCCAAGTATGATTTTATTTCCTTTTGGTGGAGTGAAATATTTTTTGTAATAGCTCCTGCATACTTTGTGTTACCATCAATCCCATCAGTTCCTAATGATGCAATAGTTACTACTTGTTTAGTTTTTTGAATTTTACCCAATATACGTAGTACAAGCTCTTGATTTCTACCTCCTTTACCACCACCTTTTACTTTTACAGTAGTTTCGCCACCAAAAATAATACCGGAATTTTTTTTCTTTGGAATTAGTGCAACAAGTTTTAATGTTGCTTGTGTGACATCTCCAGAAATACTAGTGGTTTTAAAAGATAGTCCTAGTTGTTTGGATTTTTTCTTCATTGCTTGAATACAGTCATGGTTTGTTAAGACAGTATGATGAGGTATTTTTGACTTTTTTGGAGTTTCTATAATTTTACCTGATGCCCCTAATCTTAATCGTGTCATTACAGAGTTAGGGATTTTGGGTTCTAAATGATATTTTTTTAGAACTTTAATTGCATCTGAAAATTTTGTTTTATCAAAGTAAGTAGTTCCTGAAGCAATTGAGGAAAGATCATCGCCAGTAACATCAGATAGTATAAGAGAAACTGCATCACATTTCAGTTCTTCAATTAATCTGCCTCCTTTAATTTTGGATAAATGTTTGCGAACACAATTGAGTTCTTGAATGGTGGCTCCAGATGAAAGTAACTCTTGTGTAACTCTGATTTTATCATTGAGAGTTATTCCGTCTGGCAAGGCCAATAATGCAGATGAGCCACCAGATACTAGAAAAATTACAAAATCGCCCTTGGTTCTTTGGTGTAAAAATTTTAGAATACTTTTTGCGGCATAAACACTAGTTTTATCAGGTACAGGATGTCCTGCTTTGAAGATCTGAAATTTTTTATTTTTTATTTCAGGCTTTAGACCTTTTGGAATAACAACGATTCCCTTTTTGATATTTATAATTGTGCTAACAGCGTTAGCCATTGAATCTGCTGCTTTTCCAAAAGCCACTAGATAGATTGAATCATAATTTTTTAGATTGATTATTTTTTTTCCACATCGAATTTGTTTTGGAGTAATAATTTTTTTTAGTTGTTTTTGAGGAATTGCAGATTCAAGTCCAGACATTAGTATTTTGAGTGTATTTATTTTTGCTCTATCTTTAGCTAAATCTGAATAGTTCTGAATAATCATTTACAATCTCTATCAAAGATTTGTAAGATATAATAATACTCAAAGTTTTAAATGCTATATGCATACAGTAAGAATTCCAAAAGTTATCAATTTTGGAAAAAATGCTCTATCTGAAACTGAATATCCAAAAAATGCTCTAGTTGTAACTACTGCTCCACCAGATCTTTCAGGAAAATGGATTGATAAAATGGGGATACAGGATTACATGCTATTTGATAAAGTTACACCCGAACCATCTATCAATGACGTAAAGTCATTAATTGTCGATTTTAAAGATAAAAAACCATCTGCACTCATTGGGTTGGGTGGGGGAAGCTCGATGGATGTTGTAAAGTATGCAGCACAAGATTTTGGAGTAGAAAAAATTCTTATTCCAACTACGTTTGGGACTGGAGCTGAAATGACAACATATTGTGTACTAAAGTTTGATGGAAAAAAGAAATTGTTGCATGAAAACCGATTCTTAGCTGACATGGCAGTAGTTGACTCGTATTTTATGGATGGAACTCCAAAACAAATTATTAGTAACTCTGTCTGTGATGCTTGCGCACAAGCAACAGAGGGATATGATAGTAAGCTTGGAAATGATTTGACAAGAACTTTGTGTAAACAGGCATTTGATGTCCTCCATGACGCAATAATGAATGACAAGCCTGAAAATTACCCTTACGGTTCTATGTTATCAGGCATGGGTTTTGGAAACTGTTCTACAACACTTGGTCATGCATTGTCATATGTATTTTCAAATGAGGGAGTTCCACATGGCTATTCTCTTTCATCATGCACGACAGTTGCTCACAAATTCAATAAATCAATCTTTTATGACAGATTCAAAGAAGCAATGGAAAAGCTTGGATTTGAAAAACTTAAACTCAAAGATGATGTGTCTGAAGCTGCAGATACAGTAATGACGGACAGAGGACATCTGGATCCAAATCCTATTCCAATCAAAAAAGAAGACGTCGTAAAATGTCTAGAAGATATTAAAGCAGGCAATTTATAAAAAATTCTAAAATTTTTTACATTTTTTAGCATATTTTGAAAATGTACGAATTTCATCAAATGAACTAAACTTAATTAGCTTAGATCTATACCATATTGTCATAAAGGATTAAGTTGGGCAGAATAAAATTTGGAATTCAAAATGGTCTAAATGTAGCACGAGCAGGATACACTGAGGATCAAATAATTACTGCGTGTATTTTAGCCGATAAGACCGGATATGATTCGGTTTGGTATATGGACCACACAAATGTTCCTCAATGGAAAAAAGCAATTGTGTTGGATCCTTGGGTTATGTTATCTGCAATTGCTGCAGTTACTCATAATGTTGAATTAGGAACATGTGTTACTGATGCAATCAGACGTCATCCATCAAATATTGCGCTAGCAGCAATTACATTAGATAGAGTCTCAAATGGCAGAGCATGCTTAGGCATAGGTGCAGGGGAGGCACAAAATTTAAAAGAGTTTTGCATTCCATTTGAAAATCCAGTTTCTAAATGGGAAGAACAGATACAAGTGATCCAAAAATTATATAGTTCTAGTCCAGATAATACAGTAAATTTTGAAGGCAAGTATTACAAGTTAGAAGGAGCGTGTCTTCAAGCACCACCAATTAGAAAACCACATCCTCCAACATACATGGCATCTGGCGGTACACGTACATTGATGCTTACAGGAAAATATGGAGATGGATGGCTTCCCATAGGATACACTCCAGAATTATTTGAAGATCATGCAGCGCAGATAAAAAAATCTATGGATGAGAACGGAAGAACAGATGTTGAAAAGGATAGCTTTCAATTTGCATTGGATATTGATGTATACTTTTCTGAAGATGCCGAAGAATCTTGGGCTAAAATGAAAGAAGCAGTAAAAGTAAGTTTGTTTAAACCAGAGGTGTTGAGAGTTCATGGCCTCAAAGAAATTGAAGGTTTTGATTTTAGAAAATATTTTACCGAGTATTCTATGTCAAACCAGGAATGGATTGTTAAGATGCGAGAGGCTGCAACTAAAATTCCTGAAAAAGTTGCACGCTCTTCAACTGCAGTTGGTACACCTGAGGATGTAATTCCAACCTTTGAGAGATTCTTAAAGGCAGGTGTAAATCATTTTGTAATTAGGTTCTGGGGTAAAAACTATTTTGGCAGTATAGATAAATTTGCGTCAGATGTAATGCCACACCTAAAACAAAAAGATGAAACTTCGGCAACCTTCTTAGGTGGCATGTAAATACAAAAAAATGTCCAACTATGCAACTTCTAGGCAGACTAGAGATTAAATCAAAAGAAAAAATCAAAGAATTTCTTGATAAAGAACACGTTGGCAGAATAGCAACTATTGATCAAAATGGCTATCCTCAAGTCATACCAATGAATTTTGTATTTCTTAATGAAGTAATTTACATGCATTCTCATACAAAGGGTGAAAAATTAGAGAATGTTATCCGTAATGAAAAGGTAGGATTTGAAGTAGATAGAGAGCTTGAATTTTTGCCTTCATATTTTGAAGATCCAAAAGATGCATCACTTGCAGATACTCTTTACATTTCGGTTGTAATCAAAGGAAAAGGCAAGATTGTAAATGATAAACAAGAAAAAACCAATGCTCTTAACGGTCTAATGAAAAAGTATCAGCCTGAAGGTAGATACGAGCCAATTTCTCCAGAAATGAGGGTTTTAGATGAGGTAGCCATAATCAAAGTCACGCCAGATTTGGTTCACGGAAAATACAAGATTGGCCAGAATTTACATACGGATGCTAGAAAAAAACTTGCAGAAAAAATTCTTGAGCTAAATTCATCTTCTGCAAAAGAAACTCTAGAAATTATGGGGTTTTCATTGACAAATAATGGTCTCGAAATGACTGATGAGCCAGTTTGGTAATAAGAAAATGAAATTTTTTCTTATCAAATTACCATTGCTTTAAATTCACTTTAAGGAGAATTATTCAATGCAACAAGTACAAAGATTTCAACTAGTATCAGAGTATTTCCCTACTGGCGATCAACCACAGGCAATAGATGCATTAGTTAAGGGAGTTAGAAAAAATAAAATTCAAACCTTACTTGGGGTAACTGGCAGTGGAAAAACCTTTACCGTTGCAAATGTAATTCAACAAACTGGCAAAAATACACTTATTATATCACATAACAAAACCCTCGCAGC
>JAQBHA010000086.1:0-20711 GCA_032128215.1 Nitrososphaerota archaeon
TATTTTACACATATTTTTTTGATTTCTTTTTTAACCTCATTTTTGGTAGGTGCAATAACTCCAAGAAGGTTTTGTGAGATTTCAAAACATGCCTTTGAAAATACTAATTCTGATTTTTGCATTATTATTATGATTAATTTCGCTCATAAATTCTTTAAAGTTGTGCTAATACTATCTCTCTTATCTTCTTCTTAATGGTCTTCTTTTTAAAACTCTTTTTCTTGCTCTTCTTGTTACCTTTTTAGTAGATTTACGTCTATTACGTGATGCCTTTTTCTTAATCATTCTTTTCTTTGTGGAAGTTTTCCTCTTTGTGACTCGACTTTTTGCTCTATGTTTTTTAATTTTACGTTTTGACTTTATCATAGTTTCTGGGAGTGATGCTGCACTTGCTTTATTTGTTCCAGTCATTCTTATCTGCAAATTTTTTAATTGAACTAATTCGACTTTGGCATTTGTGCTTTGGGAAAGAAGATCTGGATTAATAGCAGGAAAATTTTTCCCAAATTTATCAAAGCAATCTTTATGAAAAACTTTGCCTTTTTCATAAATCATGTCTTCAGCAATTACTCCTTTGTTACACCCTACGCAAAATGTCACAAAAGGTTTCGCTGGCATATCGGTGAAAAAACCTTCCATCATATCTGAAATCAAAATTTTATCTTTAGCTGACATCCTGCTAACCCAATTCTAATTTTCGTATAATTTAAGATTTTTAGATTCAATTAAGTCGTTAATCAGAAAAAATGAATTAAAACTAAGACACATCACTACTCTATTTCACATCATTGCTGTTTTCTGCACTTTGAGAATTATCAGAGCCACTTTCCTCAGACTTGTTCCCTCTAACCTCTTTTCGATAATCCATTTTAAGCCAAATGGGAGTAATTATTGTTGTAGCAGCAACCATTAGTACAATCGTAGAATACACACTAGAAGTTAGAACTCCTGCAGATAATCCAACTCCTGCAACTATTAATCCAACTTCGCCCCTAGAAATCATTCCTATTCCAACTCTCATTCCTTGAGTTCTATTTTTAAGAAAAGCCCATGCGGGAAGTCCACATCCAAATAACTTTGTAAATACTGCAATTACAATAATTATTGCGCTAAGAAATAAAATTTGCATATCTATCCCCCTAAAGTCTACTTGTGCCCCAATTATTGCAAAGAAAAGTGGTGCAAAAATTAATCCAATCTTGCCGATGAAGTTTTCCACTTTTTCAAAAACCTTGGTTGTCGAAAGTGCCATACCTACTGCAAATGCACCTACAATTGGAGACAATCCAATGGAGCCAGCAAGTGCAGCTGCTCCAAAGAATGAAGCAGTGGCTATTCCCTCAACACTTCCCTTTGCATGCCATAGCTTTGTAGTGATAATTCTTGGAAAAACTATAATGGATACAATTAGAATTATAGCAAAGAACCCAAGTGTTTTTAGAACTGTAAATATGACATCAAGAACCTGGATATTTGCAACATCTCCCCCCAACGATGTAATTACTGAGAGAATTGCAATTGCCAAAATATCATCTACTACTGCGGCTCCAATAATCAATCGAGCCTCTGGAGATTTTATCTTACCAAATTCTGATAATACTTGAATTGATATTGCAATACTTGTTGCTGTAAGTGCAGTTGCAATTAACAATGATTGAAATACATCAAACCCAAACATTTGAAAAACAACGAGTCCCGCAAAGAATGGGACAATTACTCCCAAAGTTCCTACAGTAAATGATGCTTTGCCTCCTCTGAGAAATTCTTTTGGAGTCATTTCTAGTCCAGCCATAAACAAAATTACAATCGCACCAATCTCTCCTAACACTCTGATTTCACTACCTATGTGAAGCAGTGGTATACCATCTACCACTAGATAGGATCCTAGAGCAAATGGTCCAATAATCATCCCAGCTAAAAGTTCGCCTAAAACAATTGGAAGTTTCAGTCTTAGGAAAAGTTCTGCCATTATTTTTGCTGCAAAAAGCAAAATTCCTACGCCTATTATGACCTCAATCAAGTGAGTTTCAGCTACCAATGCATTCCCTGTTTTAGGAGTTAAAAGTGGTCAATATAAGGCAGTTATTAGTTAAAAATTATCTCAAACTAGTCTAATAGATTATGCAATCCTTTTAGAATTTATAAAAACTCCTTTTTTATTAATTATATTTCCAATTTCTTGATTAACGATTTTATATTTTCGAAAAATGGATTTAATTTTAGTTACTTGATCTTTTGGTGCAATTACACAAAATCCAATCCCCATGTTAAATGTCTTATACATTTCATCTGATTTTACTCCTTGCTCCTGTATTAATCCAAATATTGGAGGAGGATTAGGCATGCAATCCAAATTAAAACCAATTTTTTTTAGTCGTAAAAGTTTGGTAAATGCACCACCAGTAATGTGCGCAAGACCATTTATTTTACATTTATCAAGCATCTCTAAAACTGGTTTTACATAAATTTCAGTTGGCGATAAAAGCAAATTTCCCAAAATCCCCGCGCCCTTTATTTTATCTTTAATTGAATACTTTGAAAGCAAAACTTTTCTTGCCAATGAATATCCATTAGAGTGCAAACCCGAACTTTTTGCACCAATTATTACATCTCCTGATTTAATTGAATTTCCTAATACCATTTGTTTTTTTGAAAGAAGACCTACTACCATTCCTACAAGATCAAACCCAAAACCTTTTCCAGCGATTAGGTCTGGCATGATTGCAGTTTCACCTCCTACTATTGGAACTCCAGCTTTTTTTGCACCCTTTACTAATCCCTCAACAATTTTTTTAAATATTTTTTGTTCATTTTTGTTTGCAGCAATATAATCAACAAATGAAATTGGAGTTGCACCTACACAGATGATATCATTGACGTTCATTGCCACACAATCAATGCCTACCGTATCGTATTTTTTCATCATGTTTGCAATTATTACTTTTGTGCCAACTCCATCGGTATGAGTTGCCAAAAGTTTGCCTCCAGAAATTTCAACAATTCCCGCGTAATGGCCAAATCCGTGAGAAATTTTTACTATTTTTGATAAGCCGTGAGTTGAAGAAATGATTTTACCTATTTCTGTCTGGCTTTGTTTAATTTTGGAGACATCTACCCCTGCGCTTTTGTAAGTTATTGTCATAAATCGTCCCTGCCTGATATGCGATTGAGATTTTGGTAATATGAATTCAAGTCTATCAAAATATTACATGTACATTCCAGTGTCTGTTTTCCTATCTTCTGAATATTTTTCAGAAAGTTCTTTTAAATCGATACCAAGTTTTTCTGTTTGTTTTTTAAGATCATCAATTTCAATATTTGTTTGATATGCTCTATTTACTGCATCAACTAGAGTTGCAGCTGCTAAAGGATCAGGCTGCTTATGATTTGCTTTTACAAGAAAAGACACTCCTTTAATTTCGCGCATCATACACTCATTAAGAATTCCACCTGGCATTCCTGTAATGAATCCCTGTCGAATCATACTGATTCCTTTATCTTCCATTATCCTGCAAAGATCTTCTTCTGCTGCACAATACGCTTTATTATCATGACTTTCACTTGCAACGCCATCTAGAATTACAATTTCATGTGAGCCTTTTTGTTCAGCCCAATCTAATATTGCAGCTACTATTGTGTATAGGCCTTCCATTCTTAACGTGATTTCACAAATTATTGCACAAATTGTTCCTTCTTTGTTTGAGTAAAAACGAAATGGATGTCTTAACATCCCTTGAATAAAAACAGTTGATGGTGGTAGGTATTTTGATCTCATATATGCAATTTCTTCCATTTTTAGCTTTTCAATAATATATCCAACAGATATTGGGCCTACCAGTCCAGCACCTACAAATCCCGCAAATATGATCGGAGAGTTATAATTTATTTTTTTTATCTCATACACTTCGGCTTCTGGAAATGCTCCTTGTTGCATTCTTTACGTCAAATTCTTGGGTCTAATTACTTTTATTAATATAATAATTCCCTAAATTCTTAGAATTTTCTTTCTTGATCTATGCTTGTTTTGAAAATTCTCTGTATTCTCCAATCTTAGAATTACATTGATGGCAGGTATACTGACCTTTTTCTAATAATATCATTCCTGGTGCTACTTCCTCATTTGGGTTTTCAAATTCAATTTTTGGCGATTTTTCAAATTCTGCATCGCATTTTTTACAGTAGTATTTTGAAATTTTTTCTTCCTCTAGTCTTCCTAATGGGGCTAAAAACAATTCACCTACTCCCAAATCTGCTTTTTTTGCTTGCTCATCATTTATTTCTGCAACTATTGAGCCTCCTGATCCTTTTAGTTTTATTTGTGGCAAATCAAACTAGTATTCTATTTTGGGTTTAAAATGTCATTGTTTAGCTAGTTTTAGACATGATTTTTAATTTAATTTTTTTACAGTCTTTGCTCGAATTATGACTGTTCTTAGATAATCTTTTGCTGTTGCATCTGACACTCCCAAAGTCTTTGCTCTTTGATACAGGGCTTGCTCATCTTTTTGCCTAAGATATATTTGTAAAAGTTGATTCAATCTATGCGATCGTATTTCATCGGCTTTCATACGGATTCATCTTTTACACTTGTTTTTTGCATAAACAAATTCAACATTATCATGCCTTTGTCAGTGATTGAATAGATCATATTTTGTCCAACTGATTTTTTTTCAAGAAAGTTATAGTCTACACAAAGGTGCAGATAGTTAAGAAACGATCTTTTCATCCGTATTTTGGATTTTGAATACAGATCAGAGAATGTCATGGACTCGCCTCGTACCTGATATAGGAGCTTTAAAAGTGACAAGGTGCTGAAATCTCGTGTTCGCGCTCTTACTGCATCTAAGATCTGCTCATCGCGCTTTATGATAAAATCACCAAATTGGTCTGCGACATCGATTGGGATGTAAGTTAATCGTGCTCTTATCATACGGTATAGTACCGTACTTTACCTTATTAACTTTGAGATGAAGCTTTGTTGGACTATCTAGATTCCTTTTTTCAACTAAGGTGTTTGATATCTGATCGCAGATAAGATCAACTTTGATTGTTCTATGATGTAAATAAAACGCATTTTATGAAACAGACAAAAAATTGTAAAAACAAGTGAGGATAAATCTCAGTAGTAAAAATTTATCTTCATCAAAATATTTTGCTGAGATTTTTTCCTAGAAATATTTTCACATGAGAATTTTGATATACCACTTATATTGTTGTAACTTCGCGATGTAATATGAGTGGGAGTGAATAAAGAGATGGGTGAGACTGAAAAAGAACTTCCAGTGAAAATTCTAATTGTGGATAAAATGTCAGCTTTAATTACATCTGCTTTTGGATTGGTAGCTGCATTAGCTTGGAACGAAGCGATAAAAGCAATTTTCAAAGAGATTTTTGGAACTGCAGAATCAATAGTGCCAATGCTAACTTATGCAATAGTTGTAACTATCGCTGCAGTAGTGTTAACAATATTGGTTGCAAGATCGCTTTCAAAGATGAAGGTTGCAATACAGTAAAACAATATTTATTTCATCTTTTCAAATTCTGTGTTTTTGAAGATAATTCTAGATATCGTATTATGATTGATAGATTATACAAAATTTAGATTTGATAAATAAATATATTTTATTTTTTATTTTTAGTTCAGAATTAAATTGGAATTACCTTAACTCGTTCTGCCTTTATCGTTGGTGTAATTGAAGGTAACGACGCCCACTGTAAAACATTTTTTGAATCATTTCCAATCCCTGAAATGTTTTGTAACATTACTGGAAAATTATGAACAATTCTAACAGAAGTTCCAGGATATTTTATCTCACCATTTTCTATTATTCTTATTCCACTTCTTGCAGTACAAGAAAAATCACCCTTAATTGGATTTACAGCATATGTGTACCACAGCCTTCCAACTAGCAATCCTTTTTTTGTATCCTGAATAATTTCATCTCTGCTCATTCCATTTCCAATTATTCTCATATTGTGTGGAGCTGCACCAGGAATTGGTTCAGCACTTCGTCCCATGGGTGATCCTAATCGAGTTGCATTGCCAGAGGATTCTTTTCCTTCCTTGTATGCATTATACAAATCAGAATAAAGTCCTTTGAAGACTCCATTTTCAATTAATGGTCTTTTCTGTGTAGCAACTCCTTCATCATCAAAAATTTTACTACCAACACCTTCTGGGGCATGTGCGTCATCTACTAAACTAAATTCTTCTGCCGCAATTTTGGAATCCAACTTGCCTGAAAAACAGCTTTTCTTATCACAGTAAGTTTTTAGATCAAAGTTAGATGAAAACACAAATGCTAACAGCTCTCCGACTGAATAGGGGTCAAAAATAATACTATATTCTCCAGCTTCAGGCTTTTGTGGATTAATAGAACCAATACACATCTCTTTGGCATCTCTTCCTACTGATTCAGCTGAAAAAGCATCTAACGTTCTACAACTTGCTTGTCCTATGCCAGAAACGGACATGGTTCCTTCGGAATCTGCATTAATGGTTCCAGAAATGTATGTTGCATTATCTGAACAATTCAATCCATTTGTGTTTGAAATCTCAATATTTTCTGAAACTATATTCAGAGAACCAGTAATGCTTGAAATTTTCGAATGAGTTGCTGAATTAATCATTGTATAAGCAATGTCAGCTGCCTGAATTCCAGAAATATCGACTAGTTTTTTATCAAACAGCTTTTCAATTCGTGTAGAAGATTTGAATTCAGACGGTAATGATTTCCAAAACTCCTTAGGTTTTGATAGTGCGGATGAGGATAAAGCTTGCTCTACAATTTTTGGAGTATCTTCAATGTTTGTAGTCTGAGATGACGAAATTCTTTTTTGATGAATAACTCGAATTCCAAGTGACTTTTCTAGATTCTGTTTAATTTCTGCAATTTCAGAATCAGTAATTCTCACTGTGATTATTTTTCTCTGAGAAAAAACAGATTCACATTCATCTATCCTTAGATTTTTTGCACGGGTTAATGCCTTCTCACAGGCAGTCAATTATTTTTCCCTAGGATTTTTGTATTTGTACTTGTCGATTTTAATTAATTCAAAATAGGAGCCAAACTTTGATTGATCTTCTACTTCATCAAGTGCATCAACATGTTCATTTTCATTTTCAAACGTTCGTAAAATTTTGTATGAGGTACTTCGCTCAGCTGGAACACGCCCAATTTCTCTAGCAAGACGTCTAATCTCTTTTGGTCTGATTAGCTGTCCATGTTGGGCTCCCGCAGAAGTTGAAATGCTTTCATTAATCAAAGTTCCACCAAAGTCATTAGCTCCCCACATAAGCAATAGCTGAGACATTTTTTTTCCTTCTTTAACCCAAGACATTTGGATATTGTTGATGTAATTGTTTAGCATAATTCTTGCAATAGCATGTGTCAAAAGTACATCTTTTGCACTAGCTCCGTGTTGTATATTTTCATGAAGATTGTGCTTGTACATAGGTGCTTCATTAAAAATAAAATTCAATGGCACAAATTCTGTAAATCCTCCAGTATCTTTTTGAATCTCACGAATCTTTGCAATGTGATTTACTCTATCACGTGCACTTTCAATGTGACCAAACATCATAGTTGATGTTGTTTTAATTCCCATCTTGTGTGCAGTCTTGATGATATCTACCCAGTCCTTAACTTTGATTCGTCCTGGTGAGATTAAATCTCGCATTTTTTGATCTAAAATTTCAGCTGCAGTACCAGGAAGAGTGTCAACGCCAGCTTCTTTTAATCTGCAAAGATATTCTGGAACAGAAACTTTAGAAAGTGATGCTCCATACAAAACCTCTTCTGGAGAAAATCCGTGAATGTGAATGTCTGGGATTTCACCTTTGATTGATTTACAAATATTCTCATACAATGATGCATCCATGTCTGGTGGTAGTCCTGCCTGGATGCAAACTTCAGTTGCACCATAATCATGGGCCTCCTTTGCCCGTCTAACTATTTCTTCAGTAGGAATAAAGTACGTCTCGCCTTCTCTAAAGTCTCTACTAAATGCACAAAAACCACATTGTTTAATGCAAACATTTGTGAAATTGATATTTCGATTAACAACATAAGTTACCTTATCTCCAACTCTTCTTTTTCTAAGCTCATCCGCTACTGCACCTATTAGATGAAAGTCTAAACCTTTTGCAGAATAGAGAATCTCTGCTTCTTTTGCAGAAATTTCTTTTTCTGAAAGTGCCCGATTCAGAGTATTAGAAATCAGAGGATCAGCATTTTTCAAAAAGGATTCAAGATTATGAATTTGCAGAGTCATCTCCAGTATCCCTCTTTTACTAGATTCGTACCGTCATTTAACTCCGACATTTTGTCTTTCAGATCGGAATTTACAAAATCAAAAAATTCTGGATAAACTGGAAACCTTGCTTTGAGATCATATCCTGCTTTTGAAGAATTCTCTTCAATGATTTTAATTTCTGGCCACGAAAACTCTGGATTTACATAGTCTGGTGTTACTGGGGAAATTCCTCCCCAGTCATTAATTCCAACAGATAGAAAACTTTGATACGAACTTGGTGAAAGATTTGGAGGAATCTGAATATTCATTTTAGGTAAAATTATTCTAGTTAATGCAACAACCGTTTTGAAATAATTTTCTTCAGCTGATGGATGAGCATTCATTAATGTATCAGGTTTTGGATGAAAGTTTTGCAAGATAATTTCTTGGATATGCCCATATTTGTTATGAAGTTTTTTTATTGCAAATATAGAATCAATTATTTCATTAGGTGTTTCACCAATTCCAACTAGAACCCCAGTTGTCATTGGAATTCCTAGTTGTCCTGCATTTTCTAATACTTTGAGTCGCTCTTTTGGATGTTTGCTTGGAGCAAGATGATGAGGCATCCCTTTTTCTGTCAAGCGCTCACTAACATTTTCAATCATGAGCCCCATACTGACATTTGATTTTTTTAGTTCTTTTAGTTCGTGTTTTGTTAAATTTCCAGCATTTGTATGAGGGAATAATCCTTCAGCTAAAGCAGTCTCTGATGCAAAAATAAGATATTCTACGGTGTCTGTAAAGCCATTTTCTTTAAGCCAACTTCTTGCTATTTCAAAACGTTCCTCTGGGCGTTCTCCTGTAACAAATAACGCCTCTACGCAATGATGTTTTTTTGCAAGCTTGGCAAGATTTTGTACGTCCTTTATTGACATCATTGAAAGTTTTGATTCTCCAGGATCTGCTTTGTAGGTACAATATGTGCAGGTATCACGGCATAGATTTACTAAATTAAAAAACGCCTTTTTTGAAAAAGTGACTATATTTCCATGATTTTTATTTCGAAGGATTTTTGCAGTCTCAAATATCTCAGTAGAATCATACTTTGAAATGTTAAAAATTTCACAAGCCTCATCTTTTTGGATTTCTCTTCCTTCTAAAACCTTGTTTAGCGTATCACAATTAAGAGCAAGATTACTCAACACCTGAAATACCTTGAAATCAAGTATTTATTCTTGTACCATCTGTAATGAGAATTGAATTGTTTTTAGTTTCTAGGAAGACTAAAAATTCTTAATTCCTATTAAGACTTTTATAAAATGAATGCGGGTATTTTACAAGAAAGAAACATTACAGGATCCTGAAAAAGAAGGAACAACCTATACGAATCATACTATGTTACGTGAGACGGAGTTTTGTTGTGATTTGTTCAAAAAATACTGTAAAACATTCACTGGATGGAGCTATGAACATGGTAAATTTTCAATTGTTGACCAAATAACCTATGATGGTCATTCGGTAAGCACAATTAATTTTTGTCCATTCTGTGGTGAAAAAATAGAATATGCGGATACAGACTCACCAAAGAAAACAAGGAAGCAGACGAAATCCAATGTTAATACTTTTTAGATAAATGTTTAACCAGAATCTGGTCTCTCATCTAAATTTACGACAAAATTGGTTACTCTTCCGTCTCTTAAGATCTCTAAAACCATTTCATCTCCAACTGACTTGTAGCGTTGCAGATGAATCAATATGTCGTCAATTTTTCGTACAACATTTCCATCAACTGCTAATACTACGTCCCCGCCAATAAGATATTCAATACCATCAACCTCTACTGTTTCAGAAGAACCCTTTAGTCCTGCTTTGTCTGCAGGACTCCCTTCAACAATATTGACAATAAGAAAACCTCTTGCATCAGTTAGATGCAGTATTTTTGCAAGATCAGGATTAATATCGCGTCCTGCTATTCCAACCCACGGATGATGATATGTTCCATCTGATATTAGCTTGGGCACAATCTTTGCAATTGTATTTGATGGGATAGCAAATCCAACTCCAGTAAATTCCCCAGTTGCAGATTGGATTGCAGTATTTATTCCAACAACTTCTCCTCTTGAATTAAGAAGTGGACCTCCAGAGTTTCCAGGATTAATAGCAGCATCAGTTTGAATTACATCAGGAATTGAAAAACCTGATTCTTGTGGCAATAAACGTCCTAATGCACTGACAATTCCTGCAGTCATTGATCCAGATAGACCAAATGGGTTTCCTATTGCAGAAACCCTCATTCCAACCTTAAGACTTGAAGAATCACCAATCAAAAGAGGTTTTAACAAAGTGGGATCTGCATCTACCCTAATAACAGAAATATCAGTAGATGGGTCTGTACCAATAACTTCTGCATTGTATGAACGCCCATCAAGAAATGTTACAACGAGTTTATCAGACTTTTCAACTACGTGTGCATTTGTAATCACATGACCATTTTTATCAAAAACAAATCCAGACCCAACTCCATTTGTGGACACCACTTCCACCGATCTTTGAACGTTAACACGTACTACTCCAGTCTCAGCTCTTTCAAAAACCTCAATTAAAGTAAGTTCTTTTCCAAGAGAAAGAGGAGTTTGCTCACCAACAGTACTTGGATCATGTCCATTTGAGACGATTATCTCCGGAGGACTAATTGAGGGAGGAGGAATCATTACAAAGGCAAATAGCAATAAAACTACTGTGGCCCCTAGCATACTGCCAACTATGATCCCTGACTTTTCCATGGAATTAGAATAACTTTGGTTTTATCTATAACCCTTACTACACACTAATGGAATTTGTAACATGCTCTTTCATAGAATACTTTCTACCCCTCCATAATACTGCAGTTTTACTCTTTGCCTGTAACATACCAAACAAAAATCCTGATACAATAATGAAGCTGCCAACAGGAGTAAATAGCAAGTAAATCCATTTGATTTGTAATCCTTTTTTACCATCTACAATTCCTGCCAAATAAACAAAACAAAAAGCCATTATTGAAGAAATAAGCAATATTGTAAACGAAATCGTTCCATCAAAAAACATAACTGAATAAAATAAAATAGGAAATGGCATAAAAAGTAAGAATAAGACTGCAAAGAAAATTCCTACAGCTATTGTATTATTCTGAAGATATAATGGAACCATTAATCTCTTAAGTCCATTCCATAGAGTTGAAAAGTTCCTAGCCCATACGGCCTCTAAGAGATGTTCCCCTCGTACCATCTTTAATTTGAATCCTGATTCTTTTACCTTTTTTCCTAAGGCCCCATCTTCAATTATTTCATGTTTGACTCCTTCATGAGTTCCAATTGCCTCATATACAGCCTTTTTAATAATAAAAAAACTACCAAAAAAATACCCAGTTTTTTTAGAAGGATCATTTACTCTAATAGCTGAAAATCGCGTATGCAAAAATGTAGAAAGCATTGGGAGTGTGATTTTAGTCCAATTATCTAGACACAACATTTTTGGAATTACTGTAAGTGCATCAATTTTTCCTGATTCCAAATGTGCTACTGCAAGTGATATAACATTTTTAGAATATTTTGTATCAGAATCAGTACATAGTAAAAGATCTCCAGTTGCTTTTTTGTATCCTTCCATACATGCCCAATTTTTCCCCATCCAATCTTCTGGTTTTGGTCTTGCACTAACATGAATAATATTGGAATGTTTCTCAGCATATTTTTTTATAATCTTCCCTGTAGAATCCTCTGATGAATCATCTATTACCACAATCTCATAATTTTGATAATCTTGGTTTAACAAAGAATCAAGGCATTTTGAAATGAATGCTTCTTCATTTCTTGCAGGAACTATTACAGAAACTTTTGGATTGGCATGAACTTTTGACACAAATTTATCTAAATACGGTGTATCTCTAAACGAAATTAACATGGATTTTATTAAGATAATCCATGTGGCTGATACGCCAATTAAAATTGCTGCAAAAATGTAATTGATAATCTCAATAATTAGGTACATGAAATTATTTCTCTGCTTCTTTTTTTATTGCCTGAAGAGCCTGTTCTGTACCACTTTGGACATGTTTTTTAATTATCCCTGTAAACATCCCCATCATTCCTGATAGTTTCATATCCCATATTGCTTCAAGTAACACCCCATCTTCAAAAGATTTTAGACTGATTATCTTTGTTCCTTTGATGATTCCTTCAGTAAATACTGCCTCAACTCTTTCTTTAGGGTAAAGGGAAACTTCTTGTAAACACTTTGAATCTCTAAACACAATAATGACTTCACGTTTTATTTTATTATCTTCCTTTGAAATATTATGAATTTCTTTAGTTCCCTTCCAGAACTTTGCTTCATTATCTATATCTGAAATAATTTCCCATACTTTATCTACAGATGAACTAATCTTTGTTGATGCCTTAATTTGAGTCATGATGGACCATCAAAAATAATGAAATATTAGTCTTCATTATCGAAATTAATTTTAACTGGTCACAAAAATAATGACTATGACAATTTCATATGAAGATTTTACAAAATTAGATCTTCGAGTTGCTAAAATAGAATCTATTGAAGCAATCCCGGGGAAATCAAGGATTGTTAAGGGAATAGTTGAAATTGGTTCTGAAAAAAGAAGTGTAATAATTGGAGGTGCAGAATTTTATCAGCCTGAGGATCTTATTGGTAAAATAGTAATTGTTGTTGCTAATCTAGAACCAAAAAAACTTGCAGGAATTGAATCAAACGCAATGTTACTTGCAGCTGATGTAAATGATAAACCCTATTGGCTTACAGTAAATGAGGAAGTTCCTACTGGAACAAAAATAAAATAATTATCCAATACCTGGACCTTCTTTTTTTATCTCTACTGATTTTTCTATGATTTTCTCATCAAGTTCCTTAGTATCAATTTTAATCCGTATTATTTTTTCGATTACTTTTAAGATATTACTTGCAGCTTTGTATTGCGGTGATTCTGCATCCACAATTTCCCCAAAAAGACCCAATCCATCAATATTTCTACCTTTAGCAATTCCTAAAATTACCCCATTGAACCATGTTATGCTTTTTACTTCAGAAGAAAGAGACTTTACGTCATGCGACTTTAACATATCCATTGAATGAGAATTATTTGCAACTCCATAGACTAAATCTCCTTTCCCATTTTCACTTGGTAGGTATCCCCCTGCGGATATCACCATCTTTATGTTTCCCATCTTACTAACAATATCGAGAACTGTGTTTGCAATTTCAAAGACAGTTCCAGGTTCTTGTGGTTGATTCTCACCAGTAAAAATTACAATACAATTTTTCTCATCAACTGTTAAACCATATTCATCCTGAGGAAGTTCTACTAAACCATTCTTTAGATTTACCCATGGTTTATCTGCCAAAATTATTTGAGCAGATTTTTTAGTTTCTAATATTTTTGTTAGATGCTGTGTAACTAACCCACCTACTTTACCCATATCTGGTAATGAACTAATCAAAATAATGTCTTTAAGCTTAAAATCTTGAATTTTATTTACTTTCATAATTAATCCAGTTTTTTATACTATATCGACTTTACTTTTAATTCTAATAATTTCAAAAACGCTTTGATTCTAAAAACTACTCATAAATCATAAGTTTTTTTTCTTCTAGTAAGGCATGTAGATTATTTACTGACCTGTAAACATCAGGTTCTTTTTTTGCTCCAGTGCACACTAATTTTCCTGATGAGAATAAAAGAATTACAGTTTTAGGATCAAGCATTCTATGAATCAGGCCAGGAAATTGTTCAGGTTCATACATGCTCCTTGGTAAAGTTCTAGCAGCTTGCTCCAAGTGAATTCTTCCTCCAAGATTTATTGATGCAACTATATTTTGGATTGTAACTTCAGCCTCTTTTTTTACTTTAATTCCGCCTTTTCGAAGCTTTTGAACTACAGTTTTTACCGCCTTTCTTGACATTTCTTCTGATTTTGCCCCAGTACATACCATTTTACCTGATGTAAAAATAAGTGTAGCAGTCTTTGGTACCTTTAATCTAAAAACTAATCCTGGAAATTGATCTGGATGATATTCGACATCAGGAAAATTCCTTGTAATCTCATTTAGGTCCATCTTTTGATCTACTGAAGCAGACGCAACCACATTTTCAATACTAACAATCGGTTTAGTTTGAGGCATGTTACAGAATTTTTGTATCAGAACTATAATAAAAGCAATCAGTAATTTTTTACCTTGAAGTACATTATTTTTGAAACTATGACCTGGTTTACGTGACTTTTAGTAACGAATGATTTAATTGAGAAAAGCAGATCGCTGTGATATTGAATTTTACTAATTTTAACCTAGAAGAATTTATGGGATTTGGAGATGATTCTAATCCTATTTTATGGATGATATGGATAATTCCAATTGTCATCTTTGTATTTTATGGTCAACGAATACAGCTTCAAATAACATCAAGTGAAATAAAAAAAAATATTAGTAAACTCCGAGAATTCAAAGAAAATTCAAGAAAAGAATTAATCAATTACATTAAAAATAATTTACATACAACAAAAGATCCCACACTCAAGATGGATCGATTCATTGATTATTTTACAATAATGCCAGTAGACATGGATCCTGGCGGAATAATCCCAAAAGTTAGACATGTAGTTCGTTCCAGAGAAGACAATACCAGAGTACAAATCCAGTCCCTTTTTTCGGAGATTTCTGAATTGGAACGAACCAAGGTGCAAACTTTGCTTGAAATAGCTACTTCACTTCAGATGCTTTACAAAATTGTTAACCATCTATATCTAACAGCAAAAAAACAGAATAACTATCCACTTATTTTACCTCTTCAAATGATGATGCCTTTTATCATGGAAGAAGCAAATGCACTCAACGCAGCTGTTCCAGTATTAAAACAAGGCCAACCTATAGGCGATGGCATTGGGCCAATGGTTGTTGGAAAATTGATGCTTGGAACAAAAAAACAAAACGTATCTTTTGAAACGGTTTGTAGTGAAACTACGTACGAAGGAAGAAAACTTTTTTTGATCAAGGCTGAAGGACCATCAGCAACTGTAGGAAGACCAGGAGAAGCAATTGAAAAAATGACATCTCAAAACAAACCTGATCTAATAATAATGGTGGATGCATCATTAAAGTTTGAAGGTGAAGACTCTGCATCAATATCACAAGGATTTGGCCCAGCAATTGGTGGAATTGGTACAGATAGATTCCAAATAGAGGAGATAGCCACAAGACAAAACATCCCAGTTTTTGCAATTGTAATAAAGCAATCTGTTAAAGAAGCAATTAATCTAATGACTAAAGAAATAGCTGACAGAGCAGATGAGGTTAGATCTCAAATTTATGAAATGATAAATGATAATACAAGTGCTGGACACATAGTATTTGTTGTTGGAGTTGGAAATACAGTAGGAGTTTCCCAATAATGTTTTCAAAAAAAGAAGAAAAAAGAACTGCTTTTACAGTTGAGCTGTGTGAATCTTGTAAAAAGGACACAAAAAGAAAATTCGCAGAAGGAGATTTTGTTTTCAAAGAAACTTCTCAATGTGTATCTTGTAACGGTAAATTAAGAATAACAAAAATTTTTGGTGAAATCATTAAAGCGTAGTAGTAACTGTTACGCCTTCCTCAGTTGGTATGAATGTGTGTTCTGCTTGAGCAACTCTCTGGCCGTTTGCCTCAACTAAAATGGGATATGCATGCACCACTTTCTTTTTTATTAATATCTCTAAAAGTTCTCTTGCTTTTTTCTCTTCCCAATCTTTGACTAACCACCTTAATGCAAATGGTAACATATTGAAATTTGTCCAAATGTATTCTTGAAGTTTATCCGCCTCATCATTTTTTGTTCGTTTTCTTGAGCCTAACGCAAAAATATTCTTAATTTTGCCTTCCCGTACAAATCCCATTCCCTTCTCTGTTGTTACAAAAGGTTCACATGCATATGCAGTATCCCCCTTAAATGAAAATGACCCTATTGACCAAATATTTGGAATTGATTTTCCAGCATGAATAGTATACTGTGCTAGTGAGTGCCCACTTAGATTTGCAATTGGTTTGAAACCAAGTTGCTTGACTGTTTTTTCTATAGTTCTTCCAACATCACTTGATTTTGCATCAATTTTTATAATAGAAATCGCATTTTGTAATGCATCCTCTGCTGCCTGTACAAGGTTATCATATTGAGGATCGTAACAAACTGTAACTGCTGTGTCTGCAATGTATCCATTTATCTGAGCACCAAGATCAATTTTTATTAAATCAGTATCTGTAACAGTTTTTTGATCGTTAGGTTCTGCTGTATAATGTGCCGCAACCTCGTTTAAGCTTGTATTTACAGGAAAAGCTAGTTTAGCTCCACGCTTTATAATTTCGTTCTCAACTTCTTCACAAATATCTTCAAGCGTTATACCGATCCAATTTTTCTTCCTTACATTTTCTCTGACCTCGGCTGCAATTTTTCCAGCTTTGACATAATCTTCTATCTGCATTGATTTTGGTGTTTTGTTTGTTATTTAAAATCGTATCATCTGTGAAGCTTAAATTGGGGAAACATACGTGAAATTCAAAGGGATTGTGGTCTAGCTTGGTATGATTCGGGTTTTGGGTACCTGAGGTCGCAGGTTCAAATCCTGTCAATCCCACTTTTATTTTCTATATCTTTATTTGTAATAAAATAATTTCCCAAAAATGTAGGAGAATTCATATCTTTCTTTGATTTATTATTCTTGCCAGGCAATGAAGAAGAGTTAGAGTAATGATTTAAGATGATGGAATATTTTGTCTCACGAGCTGAGTTCTGGCATACGTTTTTATCAAATTCTTAATAATTCTAAATAATTGAGTTTTGAAAAACGAGACGTCATTTTAATTGCTGGAATATTATTTTTTATGATAGGGCTACTCGGTGTAGGACTTAACCTTCTAGAGGCCATTGGAATATCAATAGCAATTTATTTTGGAATAAAGATATTTGTTGGTAGAAGAAAAAAATTCTTAGACCAAAAAATTGGTGAAGGATTCTGTGCAGAATGTGGGGAAAAAATCATCTATAAAAAATGTCCTAAATGCGATTTGCCTAAAAAATAATCTAATGAACTTAGAATAAATTCTTCGTTGACCTTATATCAGATAGAGCCCAGATATATGAATGGCCTCTCAGATATATTGTACTTTTACAACAAGCTCAACTTTTACTCAATTCTTACCTAAAATTGCATTTTTAGCGAGAAACATTTAGCAAGTGATTTAATGAGAACTACATTAGTTATTGGACTGTTTGGATTTTTTCTTTTAGCTGGTTCTATATTTCCCGCAATGGGGCAAAGTCCATCTTTAGCAGATCATGTAGTAATAAACGAAATTGACATAAATCCCCCCGGCGATGATTCAAAAACTGTATCAGAATGGATTGAGATCTATAATCCAACTGATAAACCAGTTGATATGGGCGGATGGGTTATTGCTTCAACAACTGTTCTAAAAAAGACTATGAAAATTCCAGTAGGAACAATTATTCAACCAAATAAATTTTTGACTTATTCATACCAAAGTGTTTGGTTTACAGATGTTTCCGAAATAGTACAATTACGTAATGCTGATGGGCTTGTAATAGATCAGACACCAAGTATTTCTGATTTAAAAGATGATTTTACATCTTGGCAGAGAGTATATGATGGAGTGGATACAGATTCTTCCAGTGACTGGAAATTCGTATTTTCAAATGCAGGTTCAACAAATGGTAAATTCACAACTACAACAGAAACTAGTAAAACAACTATTTTGATTTCTACTGATAAAAGTGATTATAAATTCGAAGAAACTGCTAAAATTAGTGGCCAAGTCTCAAAACAACTGTTTGTAGAGAAACCTTTTTTCCAAGCCACACAAATTATGATAAAAATTTATGGACCTAACGGATTTGAAAAAAATATCGGTCTCTTTCCTGATCTTAACTTAAAATATCAAACTAGTGTCAGTCTTCAAAAAGTCCTTGGAATTAATGAAGGGATTTATTATGTTGTAGTGGAATATGGTGATGCAATAGCATCAACACAATTTGCAGTTGGTAATGAACTTATTTCAATTGGAGAGGTAGAAGCAAGTCAACTAAGTATCAACACTGATAAAGAATCATACATTCCTGGGGAAACTGCAACAATTATTGCTAATACAAATAACATTGTTCCTTTAGCTGGGCTAAAATTCAAAGTAACAGACTCATCTGGGAAACAAGTTTTTGATGGTACATTATATCCTGACAAAAATGGTAAATTCTCAACTTCAATATACATGACTACTGTTCAACCCGTTTATGGATTTTATAAGATAGTTGCAGAATATTCAAAATATTCCACAGTAAGCTCTTTTGAGTTAAGGCAAGATGTCAAAGAGAATAAGGTAATTTCTTTGACTACTGATAAAAAGGCATATGGATTAGGCGATACGGTAATAATTTCAGGAAGGTTAAACAATGTTTGGATTTTTTCATTAGACCTTGAAATACTTCAGACAGGTTTTGGGTCTCTCCATAATGACGCCCTTAACAGACTAAAGATTCAGGATTCTGTAAAGCTTGCAGGGGACAGCACTTTCAAATATGAATTTAAAATTCCAAATAATTCTATTAGATATGGGGATTACAGGGTTACAGTTTCTAAAGATGTTGGAACTGAATCTTTCGTATTCCATGTTGTAGAAAATCCATCTGAGTTTGTTGAATCTTCAAAACCATTTACTGTTTTCACCGATAAATCAACATATGATGTAGGTGACTCTATAATAATTTCTGGTAAAGTAAATAATCCAAAAATTAGTAGTACCTATCAAACCCCTGTAATTAATATTGTAATTCAAAATGTTGAAGAAAGCAAATCCACTTATTCTGTATTCAAACCTAGTGGGTCCAAATCCACCACTTTTGATTATTCTTTAAAAGCAATTCCAGATCAGGTAGGTAACTATCAAGTCAAAGATACTATTTACAAAACAAAATACGGGACTGGCACCTACTCGGTTAAAGCATCATATGCCGATGGTCTTCTTTTAGCGTCAACAACTTTCTCAGTAATAGATTCACTGAATATAGAGACACCAATAATTACCCTTGACAAAGATGTTTATGGTTTAGGTGAGGAGGTGCGTCTTTCAGCTTTAGTTCCGCGAGTCGGAGTAGCCCAATCCAATGTTGGAATAATTCTTACAAAGCCCGATGGGGTTACAAACCAGTTTGGTACTGTAATTGATAATGGTAAATTTTCTTGGACTTGGAAAACCCCCCTATCAGAAAAAATTAACGTAGTACAAAATGATAGAACCAAATTTTCTAGTAACTATGGAGTGTATAAAATCAGTATTTCGCAATCTAATATAGCTCCGATAGTTATTTTCTTCAAAGTATCTCCTAATCCGGACGAGGATTTTCTTAATATTGAGCCACTAACTGTTACTTCTGAACTTCCAGTTTACAATGTTGCTCAAAATCAAAAACTTACAATATTGGGTACTGCACTAAAGAGAGTACAAGGTACCCAAGGATTAGTTGTACCAGATAGAGTAGATCTTGTAATAAAGTCTTCTTCAAATAAAATAATTTCTGAATCATCTGTATACTTGGATGCCGGAGGAAATTTTAAAAGTGTTTTTGATATGCCAGTTACAATCTTTAAAGAAGGCATCTACAAAGTAACAGCCATCTACCAGGGAATTCGGGCTGAAAACTTTTTCCAAGTAGATAATGATTTTATTTTTGGCGGAGATGAGGTGCTTTCGTTGTTGATTAGTTCTGACAAAGAAGAGTATAATCCAGGCGACATCGCTCGTATTACTGCAAGACCTACAAAGTTGATCTTTTTAGAAACTGTTGAAGTTGGAATCCCTCCAGAAGACCTAACCAAATTAAACTGTGGTACATTTGTATGTGGAAAAGGCGTTCCAATCATAACTCTCAGACAAGATCCTACAGGAACATTCATCCATACACATTCATTTCCAAATAATGCTAAACTAGGAACCTACATAATCACCTTTAATACAGAATTTGGGACTTTCACCAAATCTATACAACTAGTAGAAAAGATACCAGAACCTGAATCAACCAATGAGCCCAAGATCTCCGGTGACAGAGTAATTGAAAAGGTAAACCGAATCACCGATTCTCAAATTCAAATTACGGTTAACAAAAAAATAATCAATGAAAAAGAATTATCTCCAAGAGTTGTTCAAGGCTCACTCTTTACTATTACCAAGGGAGAAGAATCCAATGTCAACATCAAAGTTAGTCTCGAGGATGGAAAATGCATTATAGGACAAGCTTCTGAATGTATGGTTAAAAATTCAACTAGAGTTCCAGGTGCAATCTACCAAATTGTCAAAATTGATGATATGGATTACAATGTTAGATATAGTGGACCTGATGTTATGCTAGAAAAGTTTACAATTCTGCC
>JAQBHA010000087.1:0-2645 GCA_032128215.1 Nitrososphaerota archaeon
TCGGCTCCAGATGAGTATCAAAAAGGAATTGTTAAGGTTTTACGAGCTTTAATTGAAGTACAAATTCATTCAATAAATGAGTTTGAACACTTGAAAAAAGAAATAGATATTGTTACACTACAGCTTTTTGATACACAAAATAAAATTAATTCATGATTTTATTGTTGTATCACTCAATCCACAATCAACACATTTCATTAAAATTGAATTTTTTAATTCTTTTTCTTTTTTCATCTCAGAACCACAGCAAGGACATTTCATAAGTTATCTTAAAATTTATTGTAGAAATATCATTATTTAATCTTCCACGTTACAAATTGGTTTGTATCGTTCTAAAGCTTTGTTTACAACTCTGATTCTATCTTTTTCTTCAGAGCCTATCATTGGGTAAATTGAAAGGTAAAGATTATCCCCAGTTCCGGTATGTTCTAGCCAGCATTTGAATTTTTTATTTTTGGTAAAAAAATCATTTTCGTTTGTTTTTTCTAATTGATCAATGTAAATTATGTTAAATGTGTCTTTGTTACGCACAAGTATTACAAAGACTACTTTTTCCATAGGAGGTCCCCATTCAACGAGTTTTATGGGTCCTAAAAACTCATAATGAAGAATTTGAATTGTCATATTGATTGTAAATGAATCGATCTTTTCTTTTTTACGCTAGATTGTGGCTATTTTAGCCCTATTTTGGTAGACCATGTTGCTGTGCATTATGCACATAAAACCGGTTAACAACCAACCTGAGATAACCCTATCAACAAATGAAAACAACTACCCTAAAACCAAAAGAACTGAAAACCAGTCACAAAGCAGTTGCTCCAATTATAGCAACTCTTCTAATGGTTGCAATTGCTGTTGTGGGAGGTACGATTATCTTTGTATTTGCACAAGGATTCTTTAGCTCTTCACAAATCAGTGGAACACCACAGATTGAAGCAATCAAAATCTTAGGATACGATGCTAGAGCAGTTACCGCATTACAAGCACATGATGGAAATCTAATGCTTGCTAACTCTGGTGGAAATGCAGATCCAAACAAACAGCAAGGTGAAAGAATTGCCATATATCTTACCAACGACAGTGTACAAAAAATTGTCCTCGGTGAGATAAGCTTTGGTGGATACATCTATCAATACGTTGATGCAACACCTACAGGCTTAGGCCTTTACACCGATGCAAGTATTCCACAAGGCAACTATACAATCTTGACTAAAACTCCAGATAGTGTATTGAATAGTGGAGCAGGCGAGTTAGCCCCAGGTGGAACTGCAACTGTAGTACTGGATCTTGATAGCGACCTAAGAATTGGACGTTCTTCACAGTTCAAACTAACAACTTCTAACGGTAATGTGTTTGTAGGAACAGTTTCCGTTGGACAACAAAGTGGTTAATCCCACTCCCTTTTTTTCCTTTTTATGGAGATATGCTAAGAAATGAAAATAAACTCGCTAGCCATTTTGTTTTTAATTGTAATATTACTTCCAGCAAATATTGTGCCAGCATTTTCACAAACTAGTTCAAATAATCTAGAGAATTTTCTAGTAGAGTTATCACTTTCACCATCACATGTAGATGAACATAATTCTAAACATTCAGTTGGATATGTGAATTTAGTAAGCATTAATGGTTTGGCCATCAAAGCTTCTCAAGATATTGCAGTAGGATTAGAATCAGATGATCCTTCAATAGTTTCTGTACCGGCATCAGTTACAATTCCAAAAGATCATAACTTTGCAATTTTTGATATACAAACTGGAGATAAAGATGGAGAAACTACTATTTCTACACTGTTTAATGACAAAATAGATTTTAAAAACTTTAAGGTTGGAGGTACTGATGATTCAATGCCTGACGGTATTAGTCTTAAAATAAATTTTCCTACTGAACGCATGCATGTAAACTCTGAAATGCCTTTCTCAGCATACTTGCAAACTTCCGACGGTGAAATAATCAGAGCCCCATATGATATAGAAATTAATCTCAATTATGAAAAATCACTTCTTCGAACCAATACAGAGAGTATGATAATAAAAAAAGGAGCCTATTATGCATGGGGGATCATAAATACAAATGAAGTTGTTGGTAATGGATTTCTTCGGGCATCTTTTGATCGTTTAGGAATTGATACATCAAAAAATATTGAAATTACTTCTTCACTACCTGTTGCACTTGAAATAACTGTATTTCCTGAACAAATATCTGCTGATGTTAACAGAAATATTGATGTTTTTGTAAGTTTGGTTGATTCAGACGGGCTTCCTGCTATTACTCCTGTGGATGTCAAATTAGAGTTATTTTCAGATGAGGATGCTGTTGGAAGAAAATTAGATGAGAGAATGAAGAAAACAAATGTCGTAATAAAAACTGGTGAATTTGGTTATTACTTTAGAGAAAAAATGAGTCTTGCTGGTTTTGAAGGACGTGAAATAATGATAGGAGTTAGTGCCAAAGATTTAGGCATCGCGCTTGATAATTTCAAAACTGTAAAACCACTAAACATCAACAATCCCTTGGCAGAAAATCGCACTCTAAGTCTTTTTGTGCTTCCACAAATCCCAAGTAAAACAACATCGATTTTGGTGTATCAAATTATGGCAAAAGCAGGCGGGAGTGATGACTGTAAAGAAGAAATAAATGAAGCGGGG